>SLRP01000216.1 GCA_007130845.1 Kiritimatiellia bacterium
CAGGGGGCAGTGTCTGGGTGTACAGCGAGCCTGGCAAAGGTACCACTTTCAAGATATTCCTTCCTCGCGTGGATGGGCAACTCTCCGGATATTCCCGTCGAATCAGCGAGCCGGTACGCGGCAGAGGGGATCTCGTGCTGATTGTTGAGAATGAGCCTACTATAAGAGATATCGTCAGACGCATGACGGAAAGCCTTGGCTATACCGCGAGGGCTGCGGTTGACGCCGGCGAGGCCCTGGTTGCGGTTGTACAGGAAAATTTGCGCCCGTCCATTGTGTTAACGGATATTGTTTTGCCGGGCATGAATGGCAAGGAAATGGTAAACCGCCTTCGTAAAACAGTTCCCGGTATGAAGGCGGTCTACATGTCGGGCTATACGGACACCGCGGCAATGAATCTGGGGGAAATTGACGCTGAAACCCCGTTCATCCATAAACCCTTTGATCTGCATGACCTGGCATGCAGACTGCATAAAGTGCTGGAATCATAAAGCGGTTTCGGTTGAACCGTTTAATTAATATCGTAACCTGGCGGTATGCGGTTGCAAAACCATGTTGCTAAATCATGTAGGACGGTTTTTCCCTCACACTTCCTTTTTATTCTTTCCGCATGGACCGTTGTTATAAAGTACATGTTTCCGATTGGGTGTTAACTGGCGCAAGGTAAACCCTTGATTTAGCATCTATTGAGGATGCCGAAGCAATGTCGTGGAGTATGGAGGAATATGAAACAAGTATGAGTACGACTGCCGGTTCAATTTCCTTGTACAACATTCATCCGGCGTTCCATTTTCCTTCAGCTTCAATAGCGCTCTGACAATGTATCAGGGCATCGACCACATAGGGGTCGAACTGTGTATTGTGATGTTTGAGAATTTCCTCCAATGTCTCCTCGGCCGTCATCGCAGGCGCATATGGCCGCGGTGATCTCATGACATCATAGGCGTCCACTACTGCAAATATCCGGGCTCCCATGCATATTTCCATACCCTTCAGACCGCGCGGATATCCCGATCCGTCAAATTTCTCATGATGGGACAACACTATTTCCGCCGCCTCTTTAAGGGCTGGGCTGGATGCCAGGATCTGGTGGCCTATCTGAGGATGTGCCTGCATGATTATCCATTCCTCCTCAGTTAACGGGCCTGGCTTGAGAAGGATGGAGTCAGGAACGCCTATCTTTCCTATATCATGTAATAACGCGCCGCTGCGGATTTGAACGAGTTCCTCGGATGTGGCGCCTATTTTCGATGCGAGTATGACGGCCATCTGAGCTACCCTGCGGCTATGCTCGGCTGTATGCTGTTCCCGGGCCTCAATGGCCGCGGCCAGCGTTTCCAGCGTGTATTGATAGCTTTTCTTTTCCTGTTCCAGCGCCCTGGTCAACGATTGTCCCCTGTGCCATACCATCGCTTCCAGATGTGTCTGGTAGCGGTGGTTTTCCATAAGGAGCCGCCGGTGACCCATTGCGCGCCTCAACGTTACATGCAGTTGTGCGGTGTGAACCGGTTTTTGTATGAAATCGTAGGCTCCGCGCCGCATTGATTCAATGGCTGTGTCCATTGTGGCCTGACCGGTTATGACCACCGGAACAAGCATCTTGTCGATTTCACTCAGGCCGTTGACCAGATCCAATCCGCTGTCATTGCCCAGTACAAGGTCTATCAGGGCTACATCGATCATGCCCTTTTCGTGTTCTGCTGCTTCCAATGCCTCTGCCGTGGTGTACACGCTGGTAACGTGCATGTATTCCTGCTGTAACGCCTGTTTCAAATAGGCGTGAATCATGGGGTCGTCGTCCACTACCAGCACCCGGCCATGACCGGGCGACCTGGTTGAAAGCTCTGCCGGTAAACCGGTTTGTTTTTCGTTAGCTGATTTCTCTGCAAAGCAAAGGCGGTCACGGCCGGATTGTTTGGCCCTGTACAATGCACGGTCGGTATTGATTATCAATCGCTCCGCGGACCGGCCCGGACGCGGCGTGCAGGCATGCGCTCCTATGGACACCGTAATCTTCATGCTGTTCTCTCCGGGACAGAACTCGTGCGAGCGAACCATTTCAAGTATTCGTTCGCCTATCCGGCGCGTTTCAGGAAGATCAGCCCAGGGAAGAATGACGACAAGTTCGTCACCGGCATACCTGGATATTGTATCCGTGTCACGCAGCGCTGATTTGACCAATGCGGAGTATTCCTTTATTACGGCATCGCCCGCTACGTGGCCGTAAGTGTCATTGATGGACTTGAAATGGTCGATATCGACTATAAGCAAGCCGATCGGGAAAGGATGACGGGAGCTTAGATTCCAGATCCTGTCCATCTCTTCCTTGAAGCCGCGCCGGTTGAATAACCCGGTCATGGAGTCGCAACGGGCAACTTGATGGAGGGAGTCCATTACCTTTTCGCATTCTTCCTCCGCTTCCTTCCTTGCGGTAATGTCGGATACCAACCCGTCGTATCCATTACGCTTCCCGTCATCATTGGTTCGCACCGCCAAGGTGCTTTTGACCCATCTCACGGTTCCGTCCTTGTGAAGTATCCGGTGCTCAATGACGGATATGGGTTCGCCGTTTATAACTGCATTGACATGCCGGAGTACCGCATGCAGATCCTCGGGATGAATGATTCTCTCCCACAATGACGGATCACGTTCGTAATCCGATGCTGTGTAGCCGGTGACTTCTTCAGCCCCCGCCTCATGTATTGTGTATGTTTTCCGCCCGTCAAAAGTTTCGACTGAAAAGAGAAAGCACCCTGTCGCCCGGACCATGCGTCTATAACGTTCCTCGCTTTGTTTCAGCGCTTCCGTGCGCTCAATCACCCGGTGTTCCAACTCCTCGTGTGCGCGTTTCAGTGCTTCCTCCGCCTGGTGGCGTTCAGTGACATCAATGTCACTGCCCTGGTATCCGCGCAGGCTGCCGTCGCTGTTGAACAATGGAAATCCGTTTGTAGACACCCACAGTACGCGGCCGTCCTTTGTCTCGATCGGGTTCCTCAACCCGCGAAAGGGCTCCCTGTTGGCCATTATTTTGAGCGCATGATTACGAAATTCTTCTCTACCCTCGGCAGGATGAAGGTCATAAAAGTGTTTCTTGCCAACCAGTTCGTCCGGTTCATATCCGAGTACGGATCGAACAGCCCAGCCCGCATATGTATAGACCCCTTCTTTACTGGTCTCCCACATGATCACTCGATTATGCTCGAGCATTTGTTCGTATCGGAGGGACTCCCCGGGCACGGATTCATTCCTGCCCTTGGCAATAGAGGTGTCTTCTGTGTCAACCCGCCGCATCCGATGCCCCGGCTGGAAAATATCTCTAGTTCTGGGTGACAGCGACCAAGCCTTCCCGTTTGCCCTGATCCCTTACAAACACCACATTATTGCCGCGCAACCCACTGCTTTCATAAACCGCGGTGTGTCCGCCGCGCGATATCACGCCGCCCAGTTCCGGATTCTGCACGCTCCATTCCAGCGGAAGAAACAGCTCCCGGTTCCGGGCTGCCTCCTCGCCTCCCGGATGCTCCGGCAGCATGGCGGTCAGAAGCACGGTTCTGCGCCCTGAGATCTCAATCTGTCCGGGATCCACTATTATTACGGCATCGGTCCTTGAGTCGTCGCAAGCGCTCATCAGCGTCATGCCCGCTATCAGGCAGGCGCATACAACCAGTTCCAGTCGGCATGATTTATTCTTCATCTTTGTTGCCTCCGTTTCCCTTTATCCGTCGCACAGTCAGTATTGTATCTGGGTTGTCCCTGTAGCCGCGGCGTAGCCCTCCACCCGGATCGCGAAATCATCAAAGAATTTCTTGTTTGCCCCCTCCTGGTCGTAATACACATGCACGCCTATTTCAGGAGGTAGGATGATGTTGAAATTGTCCGAGGTCAGACGCGAATCCACGTTGGTTACGACCCCGTTATGCCACACCAGAGGCCCCGGAAATACGTCGGTGTCATCCTGCCATACCATGTCCTCCCTGGAGGCCCAACGCGGATACACATCCGTTGATTGCAGATAGGCTGCAATATGGTTTTCCCGTTCATCGGAGCCGTTTCTATATTGCTCCTTCAACTCCAGCAGCAGCGTTGAGTAATCCTTGAATGAGGGATAGACCATGTTGCCTTGTGTGTGCCAAGCCCACACAGAGTCATCCGGGGTAAGCATCCGGTGGTTGATGAGTTGCAGGGAATTTACGGGCCCATCCCGATGCCACAGCACGACATATACGTTCGTGCCGCGAAGCTCCTGGAAAGCGGGAGGCAGGGCCGTAACCCATGCAGGTGTTCGTCCGGGAGGGGTCCCGCTGTGCGACTGAAAGAACGACATGCCGTAGCTGTTATTGATGTCGTGCTGCAGTCGAAACGAGATACCCAGCATGTAATGTTCACTGAACCCGACACCGCGCTCGAACGGGCTTATCTTTACCTGGACATCATAGCTCAAAAGCCCCCCGTTATAGGCCCACACGGTGTCCAGGCTCAGCTCGGGATGTTCCTGCCATTTCAGGCTTATATGTCCCGTTGTGCCCTTCAGGTCCAAGGCAGGCTCGTGCCCGCTGGGGCCGGTTGTCCGGATCGTGGGAACCACACCGTCGGCCGACCAGTATTTATCATCGAACTCCCCATCCTCGTCGAAATCGAACCCCACGGGCAGAACATCGGTCTCTGTATGGTCGGTGAGTTCAAAATACAACCGCCGCCGCGCCTCAATATGGCTGCCCGGGTTGGCGATGCCTATGGATTGGACAACAATCTGATCGTTATGGCTTACAGTGTGCACGATGAACTGATCGCCGTTTTTCAGTGTGAAGGTCCCGGAAGGAAGTACGCCGGGATTCTCCTTGCGGATCGCGCGGGCATACGCGCCTCCTGATTCTGCAAGATAATAGGCCCGGCTTGCCGTGCCGTAATGCACACGCTGATAGCGGGCGCTTGTAGCCATGGATAATATCGCACCCCCAAGGAAGACCGCTCCCATCAGGGCTATCATGATGACGATGAGGAGTGAACCGCTTTTCGATCCGGGCGGTTGTATGGTTTTCATGATGTCACCTTTTCGGTATGTTCCTCGGACGAATTCTGTTTGTATATGTATCCCCTCCGGATCGCGTGGACAGCACCACTTCTATCAGCATGGATTCATCCGTCCACACCGGGGTTGCCGTGCCGCCGGAATGAGTGTAATAACGAAATTCGAAGCCCGCCACGTCATCGGATATGGGTACGCCGTTTAGCGTAAGGGGAGCCCCGGCATCGCCGCTCCATGTCAGTGTCCGGCGGAGTGAAGCTCCTGACGGGTCAAGAAAGTCGTATGTCAGCGTGTTTCTGCTGCCGGCAACCACGTTGGTTATCGTGGTTATTTCGCGCACTATGCGCGACATGGCCAAGTGGGATTTCTGTGCGGCGTCCACATTCCGGCTTGCCTGCATGAACCCTTCCACCATGGGGAGCAGGGCTATGGTGGATGCCAGTACAAGGATGCCCACCAGCAGAAGAACAGCAATTACCTCTATGAGTGTGAAACCCTTTTTCATAACGGCACCGAAAACAGCCGGGTAATGGTTTCTCCCAGCTCATTCTGCAATGTTATCTTGAGCAGATTGGTTTGAACGCCCTCCGTAACCTCCGTGCTTCCGGGGAAGGACACGTAGTGATTTTCAAGAATCATAAACCTACCCTGATAATGTTCGCCGACGTTTCCGACATGCTGATGCAATACGCTCAGTTCGTTTGTGTGTATTGAAACCAGGTCTTCCATGGCGGCCTGCAGATCCACCGCATGTACCAGCTGTACTCTGGGTTCATTGCTGCGCATGAATACCGCGCCCAAATACGGAAGAATAGCGGCAAGCGCCAGAGCGCCTATGACAATGGTGATGATCACTTCGATCAACGTGAAACCCTTCTTCTTTTGAATGGTGCGTTTCATTGAATCAATCCCGTGAACCCCAGAATCCTTACGTGTTCCTGATGCCGTCCGTCCGATAGCGTTATGACCGTGTTGACCCCGGGACATCCCCACTCGCAGAATTCGTGTACACCAGTCCCCCCCACGATCCTCACCCCACCGGACAACGTGTGCGTTGGCGATGTCTCGTCGGGCAGATTGATCGGTGAAGGCTGTCCATCCTTCAGCAGGGTGTAAGAACCGCCGGAAATCATAACGCTCCATGTGGCAGTATTGTTCGCCATTGCCATTCCCTGGGAAAAGCGTAGATGCGAGCGCAGGATACCCGCCTCGGCAACCACCTGTGCGGGTGTACGGGTCCATCCAGCCATTACAAGGACGCATAGCACGGCGACAATGACCAGAACAGCAGTTACCTCGATCAGGGTGAAACCCGAACGCCTTCTCGACGGCGTAATTAATGGTGTTGCCATTGCCTTATCCTCCCGCTGCCCCGGCCGGGAACCGGGAGGCCGCATAAAGCGGTCTCCCGGCATGCCGGCTTACGGCATCAGCCAGTCCCTGTTTCGCGACCTGGGATTTGCGCGGGTCTCTCTAGCTTCGACGTTCACTCCGTTTGCGATTGAGGTGAAAACAAATGAATAGTCTTCACTTCGGGGCGGTTCGGCATCCGATCGGATCCGCACTTCATCCGCAGTCGGCTCGGCTGCGTTTTCCAGGCATAGCTGTCCGTACGCCAGCGAGACGTGTGACAACCCTGCCGCAACTGCTCCGTCGAGGGCCCGGTCGCGGGCCTCGTCTATCAGGTCCACGTAGCGCGGAATGGCGACCGCCGCCAGAACCGCCAGGATGACCAGGACGGCTATCACTTCGATAAGAGTAAAGCCGGCCTGGGCCGTAGTCGTGTATGGTTTATTTGTCATGGCCTTAATGTGACTCTTGCACACCCTCCATTCTGTTTTGTTGCCGTTCGTAACCTCACCCATCATCCCGGTCCCTTACCGGTTTCAGGAACGGTAGATGGCCTTTATTCGCCCTTCACATATCGCATGAATCGTGCCATGTTCATATGCCCTCAAATATGCAGGTATTTTCGCGCTCCCTACGCGGAATGATGCCCGCGAGTGCATTGAACACCCTCATAACCAGTGGCCCGGTCCTACAAAGTTTGTGGTTTAGGTTGTGCATGAAGATTCTCTTGAGGATGACGAAACGCCGCCACATCGATGTGATGTTTTGCGATCCGGTGCCATAGACTCCGCTCCTTGATTCCAAGCAGCTCCGCCGCGCGCACCTGGATTCCGCCGCAGCGGTTCAATGCTTCAAGAATCATGCCCTTCTCAATGGCGTTCAATCTCTGGTCCAGGTTTTGAGCCTCAATATCCTCGGAAACCGCCAGAAACCCGCCGTTGCCCATGGTGCTCACGGAAAGATGATGAGGCTCAATTTCGTTTCCTGCCAAAGCAGCCGCGGATTCAATGACGTTTTTTAACTCCCTGATATTTCCAGGCCAGTAATATGCCGTAAGCGCGGCAAGGGCTTTTGGGGATATGCTTGCATCAGGATTGACCTGCCTCAGCAGATGAGTTGCCAGAAGCGGGATATCCTCGCTCCGCTCCCGCAGGGGAGGCAGCCTGATCGATAGCACGTCGATCCGGAAATATAAATCCTCCCTGAAATACCCCTTTGCAACCATATCGGAAAGATCCTTATTGGTCGCGGCGATGATGCGAATATCAGTCTTTATAGGGCGCATTCCTCCAACCCTTTCTATCTCCCTTTCCTGAAGCGCGCGCAGTATCTTGGCCTGCGTTACCATCGGCATGTCGGCGATCTCATCCAGAAAAACGGTCCCTCCCTCAGCGGCTTCGAATTTTCCGGTTTTCCTGGCATACGCGCCGGTAAACGCCCCCTTTTCATGTCCGAATAATTCGCTCTCCAGAAGGCCTTCCGGAATTCCGGCGCAATTGATGGCTACGAACGGCTTGTCGGACCGCTTGCTGAGCGCATGGATATTACGTGCGATAAGCTCCTTCCCCGTGCCGCTTTCTCCCAAAAGCAGGACAGTGGAATCGGTAGGCGCAATCTTAAGAATAAGCCCCAACACTGCCCGCATGGACTGGGAAGGTGCAATGATGTTAGGAAATATGGACCGCGCCTCAACATTGCCCAGAACTTCCGTCACGCGCTCCAACATGTGTGTTATAGGCGCCATGTTTCGAAAGGAACGCATCGAATTGTCCTTTACGGTTTCCGGTGATGAATCGGTACGCTGCACGAACCGTTCGGCTTCATGCATGAACAGCTCCACGGGGCGAAGCAACAGCCAGATAATGAGCGATCCGGTGAGAAATGCCGTCCCTACCAGAACCGTGCCTGTGGCCGTGACAGGCCAGCGCATTCCGGAAAGCAATAGAGTCGGATTCCGCATCAACTGATATGTCAACAAGGCAGCCATTGCCGTGAATCCCGCGAATATCGCAGGCACCAGGATGTAGCACTGCACTTTGAATGAGGAACTTTTCATGATGCGGTCACCAGGCGCGCCAGGTCCCACATCGGCAGATACACGGCTAGAGCGAAGAATCCAACCATTCCTGCTAGTGCGACGATCAGAATCGGCCCCATTGCGGTTGTCAACCTTCGCGTCGCATATTCCACCTCGGCGTCATAATGCAGGGAAATCTCCCGCAACATTTCATCCAGATTTCCGGATTCCTCGCCAATGGCCACCATGTTTACAAACATGGGAGTGAAGTAACGGGCGGACATGAGAGGCCGCGCTATGCCCCGTCCTGATTCCAGCTCATTCTGAACACCCATGAGTTCACGGCCGATGGCCTTGTTGCCTATCGTGTCGGAAAGCAGGTTAAGGGAATCAAGTATTCCCACGCCGGAAGCCTGCAGAATGGAAAATATGCTGGCAAACCTGGACAATGCGGCTTTTAGAAGCAGGGGGCCTATCAGAGGCACGCCCATTATGAACCTGTCCCATGTATACCGTCCCGTCTCTGTCCTCAATGCCAGTCTTATGGCGGCCATGATAACCAATAATCCGACTGCCGTAATCAGCCACTCCTCCCGGATCCAATGACTCATGGTAAGGCATGCGCGCGTAGGCCACGGCAGAGCCAGGTCGGCCCTCATATATACCGCCGCAAAACGGGGGATGACCAGGGTCATGAGTGTGAGGAAGGCGACGCTAAGCGCGATCAGCACAATGACCGGGTACTGCAGGACGGATCTGACCTCTGTCTTAACCTTGTATTCATGTGTTATGACATAGATCAACCGCTGCAGGATCTGGGGCAGTGCTCCGCTGGTTTCCCCGGCAAGCACCATGCTGCAGTACAATGGTGAAAAAACGTCGGGATGCCGTTTCATTGCCCGGTAGATATTTGATCCGCCGCGGATATCGGCAGCGATCTGCGCGCAGATGTCCTTAAGCCTCACATTCTCTGTCTGGCTTTCAAGGATATCGAATACGCGCAGGACCGGAATGCCCGCGCGCAGCATTGTGGAAAGCTGCTTTGTAAAAAGTATTAATTCCTCTGCATGTACCGACTGCATGCGTGTCAGCCGGCGGCCCACCCTTCGCACACCCGTGCGTAGGCTTTCCAGATCCATGTCAACGACGGCCAGACCCTGGGCGGCGATAAGCTCGTTGGCATGATCGATCGATTGGGCGTCCAGCGCTCCGGTCACCGGTTTCCCCGTATTGCTCAGAGCCGTATATGCATATCGAGGCATTGATATATTCCTTTCTAAAGGCTCACCACGGACATCGCTTCCTCCGGAGTGGTGACGCCCATGACCAACTTGTCCGCGGCATCATCTTTTAGTGTCAGCAACCGTCCTGTGGTACGCGCGGCATTGTTTATTTCCAGGGTGGTATTCCTGCGCGCAATCATTTCCTTTATCATGTCGTCGATCAGCAAAACCTCGAACACACCGATTCGCCCGTGATATCCGGTATTCATGCATTGGGCGCATCCAGCGGCCTCCATGAACTCGGTTTTTCCGTCCTGTTTTAGATCCCAGAACCGCAAGGCCTCTTCAGTGGGTGTAACCGGCCTGCAGCAATGCCGGCAAACACGCCTCACCAGCCTCTGCGCAAAGGAAACCAGCAGGACGCTTGACACGAGAAAAGGCTCTATCCCCATGTCTATCAGCCGGGTAACTGCCCCTGCGGCATCGTTGGTATGCACGGTGCTGAATACCCTGTGTCCCGTCAATGACGCCTGGACCGCGATGCGCGCTGTCTCCGCGTCCCGGATTTCACCTACCATTATCACGTCCGGATCCTGTCTGAGAATGGACCTTAGGCCGGATGCGAATGTCATGCCTGCCCTGGTGTTAAGCTGCAATTGCCGAATCTTGGGTATGCGGTATTCGACCGGGTCTTCCACTGTTATTATGTTGATGTCGGGATGGTTGATCTCCTGCATCATCGAGTAGAGAGTAGTGGTTTTTCCGCTTCCTGTCGGCCCTGTGCTAAGGATCATTCCGTGCGGACAATGCAGCGCGGACAGAAGTATGTCGCGGTCGTGATCAGACATTCCCAAGTCGTATAACGTGTAGTTGAAGGCGCTCATGTCCAGCAGACGCAGAACAACGTTTTCCCCGTGTGTGGTGGGGATCGTGGAGACCCGGATATTGATTTCACGGTTGTCTATGCGAACGGTCATGCGTCCGTCCTGCGGGATGCGGGACACCGCTATATCCAGCTGCGATAGAATCTTGATGCGCGATACGATCGACAGGTGCAGATGTTTGGGAGGCGCCGGAACTTCCCTCAGTTTGCCGTCCAGCCTGAATCTGAGCTGAATGTGATTGTGTTCCGGACTGATGTGAATGTCGCTGGCGCCTTCCCTCACGGCCTGGGCGATTATCCAGTTGACCATCCTTACAACAGGTGCGTCCTCCGCCATGTCAACCAGTGAACCCACCTCTATGTCTTCGGCCATGCTTGTATCAATCAGGTCTCGCTGTGAAGGGGTTGACCCGTTTACGGTGTCCATCATGTTTCCAAGACCCGCGAAACTGCCGTAGAGCCCGCTGGTCATCTGGTTCAACTCCCTGACTGTGCAGATCACCGGAGCAACTTCACAGCCGGTCACCTGTTCAACAATGTCGCAGGCATCAAGGTCCGTGGGGTCGCACATCCCCAGCTCGAGGAGATTGCCCTGAAGCCGTAACGGAACAACGCTGTGACGCTGGGCTACGTCCAGCGGAAGAAGTTGAGCCAGTTCAAGGTCTATGGGATACTGCTCGGACTGATATCTGGGCACTCGAAGCTGTCGGCTCAACAATTCAACTATCTGACTCTCCCTTACCACGCCGAGCCTGGACAGAACCTGCCCGAGCTTCATGCCGGTATGTTCGCAGCCGGTCATTGCATCGTCCAGCTTGGCCGGGCTGACCAGACCGGCCTCCAACAGCATTTGTCCCAGTCTGGGTCTAGTCTTCACATGGACTGTCTTCCCACATGGCTCATTTGAGCCGGTTGCTGAATGATCCTGGGTGTGATGAAAATCAGCGTGTCGTCGAATTTGGCGGTCTGGTTCCTGTTCTTGAACAGGTGGCCAAGGACCGGAATGTTCATGAGATAAGGCACCCCGGTTTCAGCCTCGCTCTTAGTCTCCAATGCCAGACCGCCGATAACCACCGTCTGCCCGTCCCTGAGCATTACCGTTGTACGCGCATGTTTCGTGTTTACCGGGAATTCGTTGTTTGTCTGCGGCTTGGTTTCGTCGAAACTGTCCTTGTTGGCGCTGATTTGCACCCTGAGATGTTCCCTGTCGACTATATGGGGTGTCACTTCCAGTTGCAGGACTGCCTTTTTCCACTCCAGGGACACATCCAGAATATTGCCGGTGCCCGTTGTTACCCTGTATGCGCGCTCTTCACCGCTTTCGATGATAGCGGGTTCGTGGTCCAGGGTTGTTATCGAAGGGCTCGACAGAATCTTGATCTGTCCGGCCCGCTGCAGAGCGGTCAACTGAATATGCAGCAGTTCCCCGGACGTGAATTTTTCCGATATGAAGCCCAGGTTGAAACCGGCTGTAGGAAGAAGTTCCTGGGCGAACTGGGCTGGGAAATCGGATATAAAACCCTGTTCCGTGACTCCCGCTCCGCCCACCGTCGTCAGCCTGCTGCCTTCGACCGTCTGGTAATGCCCGCCCCATTGAACTCCAAGCTGGCGCGCGGTGTCGCGCGTTGCCTCAACAATGCGTGCTTCAATATGGATCTGAGCGCGGGGTTTATCCAGCTCCTCTATCATGGCGAGCGCCTTGTCCAGGTTTTCCCTGCCGGCATGTATTATGATCGCATTGTTTTCCTCGTCCACGGTGACGAATGAACGGGGCGCAAGCAGATCCACCGGCTCGTCTATTGACGGGGTTAGGGAATGGCGCAGGGTATCTCCAAGAGCCTTGGCCCTGACATAACGAATGTGTACGATCTGCATTTGCATCGGTTCAATGCGGCGCAACTCTGCCCGGACCTGTTCCCTGTCCCGCCGAACGGTCTTCATCTCGAGTTCCCTCCGGACATCTTCCACGGACTGAACGCGCAAAACATCTCCCTCCCAGTCCCATGTAAGTCCTGCCGAGGAAATAACGCTCTGGAAAGCCTGATCCCAGGGTACGTCCCTGAAGGTGAAGGTAACCTCTCCCTCCACACCCGGACCAACAAGAATGTTCACGTCCGCTGCCTTGGCCATGGCGCGCAGAACGGTGACCACGTCGGTCTTCTCAGGGATATCCATATCCTGAATGTGTTCAGTGGGAAGCTTTCGGGCAACGGTTACTGTAACGGGATCTGAAGGTTTCTCCGGTGTTACCCAGGCGGTCTCGACCGTTTTCGACTCTGTTTCCTGTTGCCTGTCCGCCGCTGTTTCCACGGGCCACTCATCCAGGTGCGGCGGACGGCGGACCGTAGCCGGAGGCGCCGCGCAACCGGCAGCCAATAGGATCAGGATCGATGCTCTGAACAGTCTGGCACTGCAAGACATGGTGTTTTTCATGGTAGCTCCCTTCTGCTGTCGGACCCTTTAAGTATGATTGTGGCCCGTCGTCCTCCGTTCTTTGCGGCGAGGCCTACACGGTCGGGTTCAATGGACTCGACAATGAAATCGGTGGCCGTTACTGATTCCGAGAGGCGGTATTCACGGCCGTTAAGTATTGCAAGACGGGTACCGCCGAAATTAACAAAGCCGGTGTATATGATTTCCGCGGCAGGTGTATCAGCCACCACGGCCGCATCAGGCTTTTCCAGAAACGGGCTGGGCGCCCAGTCTCCTGCGGCGGCATTCAGAATGGATTCTTCATGGCTGGTTAGACGATATGGCTGCAGATCCGCCCTGATCCTCCTGGCAAAACCCTCGGCGTTCGAAACCCCGGCCTCCATGTCATCAGGCTCGGCGCTGTCCCGGCCGGCGCGCGAAAGCGATAAATAACCGCCGACCGCGACGGCGGCTATCATTGCAAATACGAGCAATCGTTCCCGCGTATTCATGGTGCCCTTCTCTTTCTCCAGCGGCTGATTGCGCCGCTGATGGGTTTACCGCTGATCCAGCGCCAGATACAGGGAAAGTCCAAACGCCTCATGCATTTCTTCCCGGCGCAGATCAACCTGTTCAATCCTCTCCATTGCCGGTAGACCGGCCAGAGCCGCCAAAAAATCTCGAAACCGGTCATAGGACCCGGTCATCTGTACTTCCACATGAAGCTGCCGCTTCTTATCAATCCCGGATAACACGACACGGGGTCGGACGGTCTTAACCTCCATGCCGCATTCTGATGCCATGCTTGTAAATAAAGCGGGCACCCCCATAACGTCCTCCTGGGTCAGAATGGCAAGCGATGGGCTGGGGATGGTTGTCCAGGCGTCCTGCCTCTGCGCGCTTGTCAATTCGATGAACAGAGGCTGCAATACCTCAAGTTCAGCAAGGCGGTATCGGCTTTCTGTAAGATCTCTGTTCAACCGCCTGCCATCGCGCAACGGAAAGTATATGGCCAGTGCAGCCACGACTATCAACACTCCGAGAATAAGGTTGACAGGTGTCAATATCGACGACGCTGTTACGTGGGACGGCGTGATCTTCATGGCAACTCCTTGGCGGCGGCAATTACTTCTATCGGACCGGGCCTGGGCCCCGTTACAGGCTTGAAATGCAGTTCAAACAGGAGAACCGGAACAGGGCCGTCGCGGCCGGATAATGTCTTAATGACGTTCACATCGCTGAACAGCGGGGCATCTTCAAGCTGGATAACGTAGGACGCCAGACGTGATTCCTGTGTTTCATAAACACCGCTGACCATGCCTCCAATGTGAACCTGATTGCCCGTTCCGCCTTCGCGCTCGGTTAGGTGATCCAATGTTATGCGAATTGAGGTAAGCCGGATATCGGCAGGTGTCATGGCGGCCAGCGTATTCAGTATGGCGATCGGCCTGCTTTGCCCCGCCAGTATCTTCAAGCCGGATTGACGCTCCATGACGTCGGAAGCCAGATTCTCTATCATTGCTCTGTCAAGTCCGGGCATGTATGGCTCCATCATTTCCCGAACCATCTGAATTTCCGCCGTACGCTCCTTGTTCACTTTTACAGCCAGTACGTGTCCTGCCGCCAGCAGCAGAAAAACGGCCGCCGCGCCGGCCGCGAACACTGCGCGGGACCTCTTGAGATTTCTTTCCTGGTCCCGTTTCACGAACGTCCGTAGCAGATTGGGCGCGCGGGTTGACTCTGAAAGGGCGGTTGCCGCGGCCATTGTGAAACAGGTCGACATGCCCAGGCCCGCCGGCGGTTCCTTGCCGTGAGCAAGATACTCCGGATCCATAACGTTCACGGGGGTAACCTTGACACTCAATTGGCTTTCCATCTCCTCAAGCAGGTCGGGACATGCGGCTAAAGGTCCGATTATATTTATATTGCTGATTTCCTCGGAAGAGCGTCCAATCAAGTATGCCGCCATGGACCTCTCCACCTGTTGCGTAAGCCGGAACATGGCGGGCTTGATCACATCGCGTAACTCATTCGCGTTCGATTCTCCCGGCTCATTGAAGAAAGCCCGCGCCTTATCCGCGGGCCATTCGGGATGTCTTGCCCGGATCGCTTCCTCAAACGCATTCAAACCGGTTTTGAAAACCCTGCTCAGGGCTACCTGGCCGCC
>SLRP01000017.1 GCA_007130845.1 Kiritimatiellia bacterium
ATGTGCAAGCATAAGTAAAATACGGGCAGGTGAGATATGAACACGCAGATAAAAGAGGCGAAAGCCGTTTGGCCTTTCGGTCCTGTAAGGGCTTCCGAATATTTTATGGGACGCAATGCCGTAACCACGTTGGTTTCCAGAGACGGCAATGAATCGATCCTGCAAGGATATACGGAGATCATTCGCGGACGATGCAACCTCCCCCATTTTGTTGTGCACTATGACGCGGACGAGTGTTTCCGGCCGGGATGCTTGGAGGAAGCAGGGGAATACGGAAATGATTTTAGCCTTGTTTATGATGCGGGCGACAGCATTGTCACATGTCCGATGGGGTTTTTGATAACGGACTGGGGTCCGGACGAGGATCGGATAGAGGGTCTGTTATGGCGTATTACGGGTTTGAATATACCGGCGATGTTAGTTCGACAGCTGCCCGAAGATACCATACACCGAGTTGTCGTAGCGAAGTCCAGCGGGACTCACGCGCTTCAGCAACTGTGGGTGGCTAAGGAGATCGCCCATACTCTGGGTGTGCCCCTGCACGTGCTTTGTCTTCCGAGCCCGTTGAAGCCGGGCGGAGATGGAGAGTCTCATGCGAGAGAATCTAATATTGATGAATTAATCGAGGAGGGGGCATCGCATCTACTGGGTATTCAAGCGGACTTCGATACCTGTCTGGATTCAAATGTTGTAGACGGAATAGCGCGCCGGATTCACGCGGGCGACCTGTTGATCATGGCGGTACCTAGTCCTATCCACATCTTCGGGCAATTTTCCGAATCCATTCCAGCGGCTGTCGCGCGCCGGGTCAAAACGCCGCTGATTCTGTTCTTCCCCAAGCGCCCGATGCCAGTCACTCTCAGGAGACTTTTCTGGGGAGATCTCATTCTGCCGGACCTGCATCCAGGAGACAAGGAAGCGGCTATTTCAGAGCTAGTAGAGGCGGTCATTAGACAGAATCAGGTTCCGATTTCCCTGAAGCAGACATTGATCGATCTCGCGATGGAAAGGGAACGAGCTATTCCTTCCGCCTTGGATTGCCAAACCGCGTTTCCGCATATCCACCTGCCCGGGTTCCGAGGCGTGGCCGGAAGCATGGCGATTTGTAGGGACGGCGTAGACTTCGGCAGTTCCGACGGTACACTGAGCCGGTTTCTGTTTCTCCTCATCACCCCGGACGGATTCTGTGATGAACATCTTGCGATTCAATCCAAGATCGCCCGGCGAATGGTACGACCCGAGGTACGTGCTGCGCTCTTGACATGCAGGAATCCCGCTGATGTCCTGGACATACTCGAACCAAAAGACGGAAAAGTTGGTACATAGATGCCGCCTCTCGCTCGCAGGATCGCCGCAAGGCGATTAAGAAACAGGGGCAGACATGTTAGTGTCTTGTTTGCAGGGTCGCCGTAAGGCGATGAAATCAATTAATGCGCCTAAGAAGCACCAGCCAGGACAGAATATAAATAAAAGGCCGAATGGAACTTATGTCTTGTTTGTAGGGTCGCCGTAAGGCGATTAATAAATCCATTATTTCTCTGTCCATGTTGTTATATTGAAAAGAACAGGAAATACGAAAAGATATTTGTCATGAATCATAAGGAAAGAATGCTGTCGGAACTGCCGTGCAAAGCATGGCTTGATGGTTTGGCTGAGGAACGTCTCGAAACCAAAAGAAAGCTTTTCAAATTCAACAACAGTTTTCCTGAAGGCGGGCGTGAGCAGGCTGAACAATTGCGGGCTATTCTGGGCAAGGCAGGGAAGAACATTCATATAGAACCACCCTTTCGCTGTGATTACGGGACGAATATCGAAGTCGGCGATAATTTTTATGCGAATTTCAACTGTGTAATACTGGATGTCGGCAGAGTGATAATCGGCAACAATGTTAAGTTCGGTCCTAATGTTTCCCTGTACACGGCCGGTCATCCTGTTCACCCCGAATCAAGGAGGTCGGGGTATGAATACGGAATTGGTATCAGTATTGGAAATGATGTTTGGCTGGGGGGAAATGTTGTTGTCAATCAAGGTGTCAATATCGGGGAAAATGCGGTGGTGGGCTCGGGCAGTGTGGTCACGAAGGATATTCCTGCAAATGTGATTGCGGCAGGAAACCCGTGCAGAGTGATTCGAGAAATCACGGATGAGGATCGGCGCTGTTATTATAGGAATCGATTATTTGATGTGGATGATTATTGATCCATAATAGTTGTCAGGGATGTATTTTATCGGAGACCGGCGTGGCGCGGATGCCTCAAGGTGTTTTATTTGCCGGAGCGGAATTCGTGTTTGCAGGTATTTTTCCTCGATTGGAGGACGATCATGAATCGGAAAAATCACTGGGAAACGACGTACTTGTCCAAAGAGGTTGATAGGCTGGGGTGGTATGAGCCTCATCTGGAGACATCCTTGAGCTGGATTCGGGATCTCAACCTGTCCGCAGAAGCCCCTGTAATTGATGTGGGAGGCGGCGCATCTACACTGGTAGACGATCTTCTGGATGCCGGCCATAGGGCGATAACTGTACTGGACATATCGGATAACGCCCTGTCTGCAGCCAGGACGAGGCTTGGGGAAAAAGCGGGCAAGGTCATTTGGTTGTAAGGCGATATCATTTCATGTGAATTGCCTGAAAACCATTATGAATTGTGGCATGATCGAGCTGTGTTTCACTTTCTTACCGAGGCTGAACAGCAGAAGCAATACAGGGATCAGTTATTAAAGTCCTTGAAACCAGGCGGTAACCTCGTTATCGGGACCTTTGCTGTTGAAGCTCCTCCCAATTGCAGCGGCCTGCCGGTACAGCGCTATGATGTTGAGCAACTAAGCAGCGTATTGGGCGATAACCTTGAATTGAAGCGACATCACAAGGAGCTTCATCTGACTCCCGGTGGAAAAGAGCAAATGTATCTTTATTGTCATTTCAGGAAAACGCCCTGATTTCATCTCGAAGCCGTGCTTATTGAAGAACAGGAGCATGGGCATCTCGTTTGAAGGGGCGCCGTAAGGCGATCAAAAAACAGGGACAGACACCATGGTGTATGTTTTTAGCTTCTCAAGGCCAATCAAATCGGTTTCCATAGGGTATGTTTCCATTCTGGAACTTACTGATTGCCATGCACATCGCTGTGTTGGTCCTGATCATATCCAATATGCGCGGTTGGCCGCGCGTGACCACTAGCGCCGCGCCGCATTACCCTCATGTGTCCGTGCTCATACCCGCTCGCAACGAAGCGGCTAACATCGAAGAAGCCGTTGAAGATGCACTAACGTGTTCCGGTTCGATTCTGGAAGTGCTGGTTTATAATGATTATTCGGTAGATCAGACTGGGGAAATTGTCGCTGCCTTACAGGAACGCGACCAACGCATCCGACTAATCCATCCTCAACCGTTACCGGACGGTTGGTACGGCAAAACGTTTGCATGCGTTCAACTGGCCGCGGAAGCGCAAGGCGACTGGCTGTTATTCATTGACGCCGATACTCGATTGCAAGCAGGTGCCGTGGACCGAATCGTTACGGACGCAGAACATCGCGGGGTCACTTTCCTTTCCTGCTGGCCCAGACTTGTCATGTGCGGGTTCTGGGAGAAAGTGTTCATGCCCATGCTGAACTTTGTAGTTTTCACACTGCTACCTGCCCCGCTCTCACTTACCCAATCCCGGCCGGCTTTGGGTCTTGCCCACGGCGCGTGTATTCTGGCGCGCCGAGCCGAGTATCAGTTAATCGGAGGACATCGCCATGTTAAAACCGAGTTGTTCGAAGACACCGCTTTGGCCCGCGCATGGCGCGCGAATGGATTACGGAGTCTTTGCCTGGACGGACAAGACGTGGCGCACGTTCGCATGTACGATTCCCTGCCTTCCATTTGGCGCGGGTTTCAGAAAATTTTGTATCCGGCATTTCGTCATGCGCACAGTTTCTGGCTGTTCCTGACATTTCATGCCACCTTATTTGTTTTACCGTTTGTTGTCGCTATATACCAAATCGGCACGGGACATTATACCCATGCTGTCTGGATCATGATCGCCACCACTTTTACAGGTCGCGCTATACAAGCCATGCGCTTCCAGTATCCATTATGGTCCGTGCTGCTGCATCCGATAGCGGAAGCCGCCATGCTCACAGCGTCACTGGCTTCGTGGTACAATTACCGATTAGGTAAAGGCGTTGAATGGAAAGGACGCTCGTATGGATCGAGACGGAAGACCTTATAGAAATGCCGCGTTATTTCGCGAGTATTACAGTATGAATCATACAGGTTATGAGAAATAACAGAAAAAAGACTAAAGGAAAAGTGGCTGTAATTGGCGCGGGGTTAGGTGGGCTCGCGGCAGCTTTGCGCCTGGCGGCGCAAGGATGGTCCGTGTGCGTCTGTGAACAAGCCGCGACGCCAGGCGGCAAAATGAACACTTGGGAAAGCGGAGGGTACCGGTTCGATACCGGCCCTTCACTCATTACAATGCCGTGGGTCTTTGAAGCGCTGTTCGAAGCCGCCGGAACACGCATGTCCGATCATCTCACCTTTCAAAGCGTGCATCCGTTTGCGGAATACCATTTCGATGACGGCACACATTTCACGCATACCGGTGATTTGCCAGCCTGGTTGACGACCGTCCGAGCGTTGGAACAAAACGATGCATCGGGTTTCCTGCGATTCATGGAGTTGGGTGCGCGGCTGTTCAACGTTTCTCAGGCCACGTTCTTCAGTCGCTCACCGTTTGAACGACCCAACTGTCAAATTATACGAGCGCTTCGGCATCTTCCGTTACGGTTTGGATGGGGCAATTATGATCGCACGGTCCGCCATTTCTTTCGCAGTCCGCATCTTCGACAACTGTTCAATCGCTATATCACCTATGTCGGTTCCTCGCCGTACCAAGCGCCGGCAACATTATCGGTCATCCCCTACGTTGAATACGCGTTTGGGGTTCGACATATTCAAGGAGGCTTGTACCGCATGATCGAAGTCCTGTGCGCTTTGGGCGAAAAGGAAGGCGTGGAATACCGCATGAATACGCCGATTCGCTCGATCATGCGACGTGGCGGTCGTGTGATAGGTGTAGAACCCGAGAAGGGCCCACTCATCGAGGCCGATGTGGTCATTATGAATGGGGATGCGTCCTGCGCCCCCGTGCTTCTGGGCGAATCCGGCGCGCAACCGTTGCCGGAACGTAATCGTTCCATGTCCGGACTGATTTTCCTGTATGCGCTTAAACGTACGTTGCCCGATCTGTCGCATCACCAGATATTTTTCTCCGCCGATTACCCCACCGAGTTCCGGCAACTTTTTGATGAACGCCGGTTCCCCGATGATCCTACCGTCTATATTAATATCCCAAGTCGCACGGATCGCAGTCTGGTACCTGGAGAAGGCGAAGTCCTGTTCGTAATGGCCAATGCGCCCGCCAATGACGGCGATACATGGGACGACGCTATGATAAAGCAAGCCCGAACGCATGTAATGCAGCGCTTACGCAAGTCCGGGTTTCCGGACATCGAACAGGATATTTCCGCGTCCACAGTATGGACGCCGCGCAAGATGGCGATGCAATACGGCATGCCCGGAGGCGCGATATACGGACAGGCATCCCACAGTTGGCGCGGCGCATTCATGCGGCCGCCCAACAAGGATCGGAGCGTGGCAGGCTTGTATTATGTCGGCGGAAGCACGCATCCAGGTGGCGGAACGCCAACCGTGGTGATGTCCGCTGATATCACATCTCGTTTGGTGGAACAATATGAAAGCAGTTAACATCATTCGGTTAGGTTTGATAGCCTTTTATGCCCTGCTCTGGGTCGGCGGTGTTATGTCCTACCTGTTCATGGGTGGGCCCCCGGAAGATGTCGCATGGACTGCGCCGATCTATCTGGCGACCGCCGCGTTATTATTGCTCGGATTTGCGCCGGCATCTGAACGCATCGTTCTGTTGATCGGTGGGCTAATCGGGTTTGCCGCAGAAATTCTGGGCACACACACGGGGTTCCCATTCGGTCATTACGAATATACGGCAATTTTGTTCCCGCGCCTGTTCAGTGTTCCGCTGGTGCTTGTTGCCGCCTGGCTGTTGCTCTTCGCCTATGTGCGCCAAATGACCATTAATCCGCTGATCGGCGCGCTTTGGATGACCGCTATTGATCTGGTGATTGATCCGCTGGCCGCGCATACCCTAGGTTTCTGGACATGGGAGAAAGGCGGGTGGTATTACGACATTCCATGGACCAATTTTGCCGGCTGGTATTTTGTCAGCCTGTTGTTGTTCGCGATATTTCGACGTCCTGCGGAACTGGACTTTCAAGCGCAATGGCTGGGACTAAGCATCATTCTCTTCTTCACCGTTATCGCCTGGGGCACCGGTCTTGTATTGGCCGGCAGTGTTGGCGTCGCTTTGCTTGTTCTCCATGTGGTGTGTATGTATCAAGCAAAGAGTCCACCTGGTCAAAGAACTCTTTCGGCCACTTCGGCAACGACCTCTCATGAACCCGGTTTTGATAATCCGGATCGATCGGCAAACACCATCACCATTAACCGCTAACAAACCCATCAATAATGTATCCCTATGACTGCCCCTCCCCGAGATATCAACATGTCACCCAAAAACCAGGTAGTATGGAACGAAGAGGAATGGAACCTTTTCGAGCAGGATGCCCACAGCCGGGCGGTATCGCTGTCAGATCCCGAAGGCTGGCGGCTCATCGTGCGCGCGTCCCGCAAAATCATGCGCCTTTACACAACCAGCTTCTTTATTGTCAGCCGCTTCCTCCCGCGAATGAAACGAGATCAGGTTGAAATAATTTATGCGTCCGTCCGTTATCCAGACGAAGTCGTGGACACCTTTCCCCTTACCCCGTCCGAAAAGCTTGAACGACTGAATGCATGGGCCGGCGCTTACGATACCGCCCTGCAATGCAAAACCCTCGGCGACGCGCTTCGCGCAAATGTCCCCTGTTTCCTCGCTGCTTTTGCGGAGGTCATTCGCAACAATAGAATTCCACCGGAACATTACTGTGACTTCCTAGCCGCCATGCGACGCGATGTTGTCCCACGCCCATATGATACGCTTGATGACCTCATCAACTCCTATATTCATGGCAGCGCAATTGTGGTCGGCTACTTTTTGGCACACGTGTACGGAGCCGCGACACCGGACGATTTCCCGCGTGCGCTGCAATCAGCTCGCGATCTGGGTATAGGCCTTCAATTAACCAATTTCCTGCGAGACATCGTTGAAGATCATAATCGAGAACGCATGTATCTCCCCGTAGACCTGCTGCGTTCAGAAGGTCTTGAACATGCCGACGTCCGCGATCCTGCGCACCGCGACGCATACCTGCGCGTGGTCAAGAAACTGGCCGCCGTTGCCTCTGTCCATTACACGAGTGCTTCCCGCCAGCTTGATGCGTTTGATTCCGACAGTCGCATAGCCATACAAGCCTGTATTAAAGTGTACGGACGACTTAACCAACGTATTCTCGAAAACGATCACGGCATAGCCGTTCGCGAAAGCGTATCGTTCCGCGAAAAATGGGCGGTGTTACCTGCCTCAAAATACTGGAAAATTCCTTTAGCCTGTCTCAAGCCATGAAGCCGAAACAGTATAACAACTATTCCAAGCGCGCGGCCATCATCGGCGGTGGTCTTGGCGGATTAAGCGCTGCGATACACCTGCAATTGGCCGGGTATCAGGTCACGATCTTCGAAGCTCGCGATCGGTTGGGCGGTCGCGCAAACGTGATTGAGCGCGACGGATTTCGTTTCGATACTGGTCCGTCGCTTCTTAATTATCCGTGGGTATTCGAAGAATTGTTTACCGCCGCAGGACGCAAAATGAGCGACTACATCACATTGAAACCCGTTGACCCCTCCATTCGGTTCCTCTGGCCTGACGGAACTGTCTTTCATCTATCTGGTCATGTGGAAAAGTTACAACAGGAATGTGAACGATTGGAACCTGGCTCGGCTCCAGGGCTCATGCGATTTTTGGCCGACGCCGAAAGCAAGTACGCCTTTGCTTTTAATAAACTTGTCCGCCAAAACAAGGACAATGCCGCCACATGGATCGGCGCGTTGTCTCTCCGAGAATTTCTGCAATCCGCCATATGGCGTTCGTTATACGGAGAACTCGGCCGATTTTTTCGAAGCTCGCGCATACGCGAGGCGCTCGGCTCCTACGCTATGTATCTAGGAGGTTCCCCGTGGTCTTTACCCGGCCTATTCACCATTTTGCCGTATGGCGAACTGGCCTATGGACTATGGCTTCCCAAAGGCGGCATGTATTCATTGATCGAAGGCATTGAACAACTCGCTACTGAACTCGGTGTGCAAATACGAAAACAACGACCTGTACGCCGTATACGAACCCTTGCTAATTGCGTCGAAGCACTGGAATTTGCCGATGGCCTCGTGGAGTCATGGCCGGTCGTGGTCTCCAATGTGGATGTCCCGACCACCCAAAGCAAATTGCTCGATGTGCCCCGCAAGAGCCGCATGGCCATGACGCCGGCCGTCATGACGTTCTATTGGGGATTCCGGGGAACGCTCGGTACATTGCGGCATCACACCATTTTTCTTCCTGACAACTTTAAGGACACATTTGACGATCTGCTACACAGAAACAGAATACCCAACAATATACCCTTCTATATAAGTATACCCACCGATACTGATCCGTCACTGGCTCCGCCTCAACACACGGCCGCATTTGTATTGGTGCCTATCCCGTGTTTGAGTAAATTGGGTTCCATGGACTGGGGAAAAACTGTTGATATTGTGCGCGAACAGGTTCTGGATCGTTTGGGCAGACATGGTATCAAAGTTATGCCGGATCAATTTGTGCTGGAAGAAGTTTTGACTCCGGACGACTGGGGCCGCGCATTTGGATTGTACGACGGGTCCGCGTTCGGCGCCTCGCATAACCTGTTTCAGCTTGGCCCTTTCCGTGCACGGAACAAGGATAGGCGGATAGAAGGCCTGTATTATGTAGGCGCCAGCACCACGCCCGGTACCGGGCTTCCGATGGTTACGCTCGGCGGCGAAATGACCGCGCGAAGGATAATAGACCATGCACATTGAAACCTATGGCACGGGTAATCACGCATGGCTGGCCATACACGGATGGGGTGGAAGCCAAGCCGATTTCATTCCGTTATTCAAACGATTACCTGCCGATCTCCGTTTATTGAGCGTGGATCTGCCTGGATACGGAGCTACTCCTAAGCCTAACCATTGGGATCTAGACGCGATTATGGACGATCTTTGCCGCGACATTGAAAAGCGCGATCTTCAAAACCTGTCCTTGCTAGGTTTTTGTAGCGGTGCGGTGTTGGCATTATTCGTCGCGCAACGCATACCTGGCCGCATTGCGCGTGTCGTCATGATTGATCCCTTCGCATATGTCCCCTTATATTTCCGTATTTTTCTCGCCGGCACATTCGGACGGCACGCCTACGATATGACATTTGCCCGTCCGATAGGTAGACGCATCACGACATGGATTTTGCGTAAACGACAACTCACCGACCATGAATTTATGGACTCTTTCGGGCGGGTGGACCACGATGCAACGTTATATTGGTTGGATATGTTAAATTCTGCTGGAGGAGTTGACCGGTTCCGCGATGTTTCCGTGCCCATAGAGATCGCGCAAGGCGAACGCACGTTTGGTGCCATTCGCGATTCCATTCGCGCGTACCGCGCGTTATGGCCTGATGCCCCCGTGCACATCTTGCGCAATGTCGGGCACCTGTCTCTTACACGTGGCGCACGCCAGCTTGCCGATATTATGACGAAGGATGGCCGCGAAGAGGGCAACCGGTAGATTGAGCGTGCCCTGAGACTATGCTTCCTCTACAGACAGGTATAGGTGCAGACACCGTCGTGCACGTTCGGAGAGCGCCGTAAGGCGATAGTTGTATGCCGCGCATTTTAAGAGCAACCACTTGAGAATCGTCCCTGCGAAAAAGTTCACGCTTATTCATGTCTTACGGATTACAGCCAAAATCATCCGCAAAACGGTTCCAAGTAGTAGCCGATCGGTTAGTAGCACGCGTGTACTTCCTGGGATGGCGCAATTTATGGCATGACCAAAAATCTTTGCATGAATAGCTTTGATCCACAGCTTAATATTTGACAGAATTGATAGCTTGGTCACAGGGGAAGAACATGCAAAGATAATAGGGAATGAATGCCCTGAGAAAATATGCTGATGCAATGCAACGGTTGCGTTGCGATAAACGGGGCGGCCGGGAGCGACCCCATAAGGCGGTAATGCTTCTCTCGGCCAGCTTGCTGGCGGAAGCCGATGAGTTGAATGAGAACCGTATTGAATTCAACAGCCGTTTGCTGGAGATCTTTGGATCTATATTCCCGGTTGCTAGTCAACAGGATGATAGAAAGACCCCTCATAATCCTTTCTTTTATCTCAAGAACGATGGTTTCTGGCATCTACACCCTAAGAAGGGTCATGCGCAGGCTTTGAGCCACACACGCAATATTCGAGGCTCCGGACAATTAAGGGAAACTGTAGCCTATGCGTCACTTGACCCGGATTTGTATAATCTGATTCGTGATCCGGATGCTAGACGGGAACTTCAGGCGGTTCTTATCCAGCGATATTGCCATCATGCTTCTGATGCGGTGTGGAAAGTGCTTGAAGAGGAAGCACAGATTGAAACTCGAAAACAGAAGCTTCTGCGAGAAGAGCCAGGCGAATATAGCACGCCGCAGGAAAAGCTGAGGTCGACCGCATTTCGCAGAATGATTCGCGAGATATATGATGTACGTTGCGCCGCATGCGGTGTGAGGTTTTTCTTCGAAGACATTGACTTGATTGATGCGGCGCACTTGATTCCGTTCAGCGAGTCACGGGACGATCGGCCTCAGAATGGGATTGCACTCTGCAAGAATCATCACTGGCTCATGGACAAGAACATTATGGTCCCTGGCCCTGGGCGGGGAAAGGATTACAAACACCCCATCTGGCATGTGCACCGGCAACTGGATGACAGATATGAAGAACATAAGGCAGTACTTAAATGGAACCGTCGGAAGGTTATTCCGCCAACGGAGACAAGATATTCCCCTTGTCGTGAAGGATTGGAATGGAGAATGGATCGATTGAGAGAGGTTGAGAAGGCTTCGTCATGAACAACTCTGCATTATCGAAGGAGTCGCAATTTGCCCCCTTGGATCCGGATCGGATCATTTACGAGGACGACTATGCCGTGGCCTTTTATGACCGATATCCTGTATCACCAGGACACACTTTGGTAGTGGCAAAGCAAGTCAGTGAGTCGATTTTTGATTTGCCTGTCGAGATCCAATGCAGGATATGGCATGCTGTTGCCGAAACCCGTGATATTCTGCATCAGCGGCACATCCCCGTCGGCTACAATATCGGCATGAACGATGGCTCTGCAGCCGGTCAAACAGTCAACCATGCCCATATCCACATTATTCCCCGCTTTGACGGAGATCAGCTCGATCCGCGCGGCGGCATACGCTTGATATTTCCTGATAAGGCGAGGTATTGGGACGAAGAATAAAAAATGTGTTAGAAATGCAGTTATAGAATTTTGATAGTGATGCTTTTTAAATGTAGAGAATGTATAGGATGGTCCCATGCCTGATGAACCAGCTCACACAGTCGGGGCTTATGCGCGAATACTGGACGAAGAGCTTGCTGTATTTCTCGAAACAAACCCCGAGCTGAAAGCCATACTGCGTCAACTTGACGACGAGGAAGAACCTCAACAGTATACGTTGTTACTGGCCCAGCTCTTACAATCCTACTTTTCCCAAATAAAACCGGAAGAGAGGATCCGGTTATTGAATCGCATTATTGAACTCCTGGCCGCCCGGGACGGCCATGATTACATGTTGCGCCGAAAGATCCTCGAATGTCGCCAAATGGTGACTTCTATTCACGCAGCCCGGCCCATCGAAAAACCATGGCCGTTGCCTCAGACATCATTAAATACAAGTTATCTTTTCACGGGCTCTTCCGGCGCCCCTAGCTTGGATAATGAGTTGCGGCAGGAGATGCGAAGTGCTGATAGAATTGATATTCTTGTTTCCTTCATCAAGTTTTCCGGACTGCGCCTGCTCTTGTCTGCGCTTGAAGAAACTACCTCGCGTAACGTCCCTATCCGGGTAATCACCACGTCCTATATGGGCGCTTCAGATCCAGAGGCCGTGGCATGGCTGGTGCGCCAACCGAACGTATCTCTTAAAATCTCGTATGACTCAGAACATACGCGATTACACGCCAAGGCATATCATTTCTATCGAAATACAGGGTATTCGACAGCGTATATCGGATCTGCCAACTTGAGCAGAGCTGCCATCACAAGTGGACTTGAATGGACCGTCAAAATAACTGAGCAGGATCAACCGGCCTTGTTGAAACAGTTCCGAGGGGAATTCGAGACGTACTGGGAAAACGAAAACTTTGAGGCTTGCAAGGAAGAAGACTTGGATCGATTCCGTAAAGCTGTTCACATAGCTAAAGTCCGGCAACAGCAACCCTCTGCACGATTTGTCGCCGATTTAATTCCTCGTCCTTTTCAAGAGCGAATATTGGAAAAACTGGTCGCGGAACGCACAGTTCATAACAGTTGTAGGAATTTGATAGTCGCCGCTACCGGCACAGGAAAAACCGTAATATCGGCATTTGATTATTTGCGAGTGTGTCGTGAAGGCAATTCCCTTCCTAGAATGGTCTATATCGCGCACCGCATAGAAATTCTCGAGCAGGCACGGGATTGTTTCCGGGCCGTATTACGAAACCCCAACTTTGGAGACATTCTGGGTGGTTCACACCATCCGGAATCAACCGAACACCTTTTCTGTACTGTTGCCAGTGCCCGATCAAGAGATCTCACGTCAAGTCTTCCATCTGATTATTTTCGATATGCCGTCATGGACGAGGCTCATCACGGTGTTGCACAAACATATCAGCCAATATATGCCTATTTTAAACCGCATATCTGGCTTGGTCTTACGGCGACTCCCGAACGGATGGATGGCAAATCAATTTTGCCGGAGTTTAATCACCGTATTGCAGCGGAAATACGTCTGCCAGAAGCCTTGGAGGAACGACTCTTGTGCCCGTTCCATTATTTTGGAATCACCGATCCGGTCTCTTTGGAGGATGACCGTTTTTGGCGTAATGGACAATACCATCTGGACTCACTGAATGACGTATACACCGGCGATCACGCAATCGCCAAATTGCGTGTGAGTGCGCTATTTTCTGCACTTGATCGCTACTCTCCGGTCGAAGATCAGCGTCGCGCTATCGGGTTCTGCGCGTCGGTTAAGCATGCCAAATACATGTCGGACGTATTTAACAATCAGGGGTTGAAAGCCGAGACGCTTGCCGCGACGACCAATAATGTGGAGCGAAGCGAAATGATCAAGCGCTTTCGTTCCGGGGTAACTCGATATTTGTTTACTGTAGACGTGCTGAACGAAGGTTTTGATCTGCCGGACATTAATCTGGTCATGTTGCTCCGGCCTACACACAGCCTGACAATTTTTTTACAGCAACTTGGCAGAGGACTTCGCCATGCACCAAACAAGGATTGTCTCACTGTGTTGGACCTGGTAGGTCAGCAACATCGTAAGTATCGTATGGATCGCAAGTATGCGGCTCTTCTGCCTAAACAGAGAAATCGTATTGATGAAGAGATAGATGCAGATTTTCCTCACCTCCCTGCCGGATGCAGTATTCACCTTGAGCGAGTTGCCCGCGAGAATATTCTCAAACACATTAGACAGGCATTACGCGAGATTAGGGCCTTGGTCACAGAATCGATTATTGACAGCAAGGCCCGCCGAAATCGTATCCCGACATTTTCTGAATTGATGCAAGATCATGACATCGATCCTCTTATAATGCTTGATCGTAACACATGGTCAGGCTGGAAAAGCCTAGCTTTGCAACAGTCGCCTCCTTCAGATCCCGATTCTCCTACACTGCAAAAGGCCGCTCAGAGATTGGTATTACGAGACAGCCCATCATACTTGAACGCCATGCAGTTATTAATATGGGACTCCCTTTCAGACTCTTCTGGGAATGATCAGCTGGAATCCATTGCACAGAGAACCATGCTCCATTACGGACTAATCAATCGTCCTGAGCCGAATTTCAATGATCCGGAGCGATTGCGCGCATGGATAGCTCGCAATCCAAGCATGGCAAGAGATCTTGAAGAAATTGCAGAATGGCGCAAAAATAAATCAGATATATCCGGCCTTCGGCCTTCGCTTGCGTTCGAATGCCCGCTTGATCTCCATGCTTCGTACAGTTTTAATGAAATCAAGGCAGCTCTTGGTGTCGCCACTTATCAATCAGCCGGTACTAGAGGGACTGGTGTTATTCATGTCGAACGCCTAAGGCTCTATTTGCACTTTGTGACATTTGTAAAATCTGACAAAGACTTCAGTCCGACCACCCGCTACCACGATTATCCTTTGAACCGAAAACGGTTGCACTGGGAAAGCCAGTCAAGTATCAGCCGACATAGTAGGACGGCTCAGAATTATTTTAACTTCAAAGAGAGCGGCTACACCATCCTCTTCTTTGCCCGTATCAATAATAAAGTGGGTAGAGTTACGGCACCATTTGTGTACCTCGGTCCCGCAGCCCGTCTCATCAGCCATGAAAGCGAGCGCCCCATCAAAATGATATGGGAACTCGCCCACGCCATGCCGGCCGCCATGTACGAGGAAGCGAAACTTGGCGGATAGGTGAAAAAGGGGTAAGAAAGTAGGAAACATTCACATATACTTCTTTGTTACCTGTCCCTTGGCGATTTATAGGGAAAAGTAGCAAAGTCATTCTTGTAACCTTGGGATAGGGCATCAAGAAAACATGTAATCTTTGAACATAAGCCAAAAGCTGCTATTACATGTATGTCACCATCTAGTAGGATTGCCCTAATAGTTTGGGCGAGGGTATGGCTAATGGCTATTACATTTCAATGCGAAC
>SLRP01000008.1 GCA_007130845.1 Kiritimatiellia bacterium
CAGGTCATAGGGATGCTTTCAGAGAAGGATTGTCTCAGTATTTTTGCCAATGGCGCCTTTCACCGCTTGGCGGGCGGCCGAGTTGCGGATTATATGACGAAGAATGTTGTTACCGTCACTCCGGATGATGATCTATTCACTGTCGCGGACATATTTCTCAAGCACCCTTTCAGGAGACTGCCCGTTGTCGAGGATGGAAAATTGATCGGGCAGGTAACCAGGCATGATGTGCTGTTCGGCAGCCGGAAGATATGGGAGGAATCTCCCATCAAGAAGGAATGGACTGATTCCAAGTATCTTACCGACGAAATAAAGGCAGCGCTTGGGGATAAGTCATAGAGAGTATTGTCCGAGCCGTCATATACTTTGTTTGTCCCATATTTCAGACACCCTTCCAGCCGTGGTGCATGGCTTGAACCCATCTTAGTCGGTCCATGGTTTTCCAAGGCCATGGTGTATTGCATTACCCATAAACCCGCAGTGATGCATTCTAGCCTGTTCCCGGCCGCTTCATCCTGAAAATACATACGCTCTGCTCTCTGAATCAATCGGCTTCCCTGAAAAGCATTGCCCGTGCATTTCATATGTTGTATTTATGATATTCCTCCGTGCGGCTGTTTGTGGGGATTTGCGAAGGAATGACAAACACTGAATAAGGAAGGGGCTATGAAAGGCATAGATATCTCTAATGTCAGGAATTTTGCGTTACTCGGTCATACCGGAAGCGGCAAGACGACACTGCTGGATGCATTGCTGCACAGGCTTGGTGTGAATGACCGGCAGGGCTCCCCGGACAACGGGACCAGCATGGCCGATTGGACAGATGAGGAAAAGAGCAGAAAAATTTCCTTATGGGCAAAGCCTTTCAGAATGAACTACACCACACGAGACGGTCGTGAAATGGGGATCATGGCTGTGGACACGCCAGGTTATGCCGATTTCAACGGTCAGGTAATAGCGGCAACGGCAGCGGCGGACAGCGCCCTCATCGTTGTAGACGCGGTGGCTGGCATTCAAGTGGAGACGCTCAGGGCCTGGAAACGGTGCGAGGAATTGAATATTTCCCGCGCGGTCGTGATTACGGGTATTGACAGGGAAAATGCCGATTTTTTCAAGCTGCTTGAAGAGATTCAGAATATGTGGGGGAACAAATGCGTTCCCATGGTAGTGCCTGCCGGTGATAACAAGTCTGTAGTGGATGTGTTGGCGGCCGAGGATATTCCCGATGATGTATCCGACCTGGTCACTAAACAGAAGGGTGAACTGGTGGAATTCGCCGCTGAAACCGACGACGCGCTTATTGAAAAATATCTTGCGGGCGAGGCGCTCAGCGCCGGAGAAATTTCCGCAGGATTACATGGGGCTGTCCATGATGTAAATCTTGTGCCCGTGTTCGCGTTGTCGTCAAAGGCCGGAACGGGGATTGACGAGCTTTTGGAGGGTTTGTCTTTTCTTATGCCCTCGCCATTGGAACGGCCTGTCAAGGATGTTGAGGGGAACGACGTTGAGGTTGATCGTGATGCGCCGTTTGCCGGCTTGGTTTGGCGAGCCATGAATGATCCCTTCGTCGGGCAACTTTCCTTTGTGCGGATCTTTAGCGGAACTCTGCGGGCGAATTCAGAGGTTCATAATGTTACCAAGGGTGAAAAGGAGCGGATTGGACACCTGTATTTCATAAACGGCAAGAAGCAGGAGGAGACGGAAACCGCCAGCACCGGTGATATTGTGGCAATTCCAAAATTAAAGCATACGGTATTGAATGATTCGCTGTGCGCAGCCGGTTCGTCCATCAGATTTGCCCCGATCGAGTTTCCCCGCCCTGTTACGGCGTACGCCGTAACAGCCAAAAAGGAGGGCGATGAGGAAAAGCTGGCCACAGGTCTTCACAGGCTGGCCGACGACGATCCAACGATTCATTTTGAGCGCAACAACGAGACTGGGGAAATGATACTTTCAGGCCTTGGCGACATGCAGCTGGAGGCGGCCGTAGAGCGGATGAGATCCCGGAATAATGTCGACGTCGCATTGAATGTTCCAAAGGTGGCGTATCGGGAAACCGTTACCGGCACAGGGGAAGGCCATTACAAGCACAAGAAACAATCCGGCGGCCGTGGCCAGTATGGAGAGGTATATCTGCGCGTCGAGCCAAGGGATCCCGAAGATGAAGATTGGTTCGTGAATGCCATTGTCGGAGGCGTGATTCCGGGAAACTTCATTCCAGCGGTTCAAAAAGGCCTGCATGAAGGGCTGCGCCGGGGCGCCATTGCAGGATATCCAGTGATGAATATCAGGGTAACCGTATATGATGGATCATATCATGACGTGGATTCTTCCGAGGTTGCCTTCAAGATTGCGGCCGAGCGCGCATTGACCGACGGACTTTCCAAGGCCAAGCCGGTATTGCTTGAGCCGCTGATGAAGGTAAAGGTAATGGTCCCTGAACAATTCATGGGCGATGTCACTGGAGATCTGAATCATAAGAGGGGCCGGATTCTCGGCATGGGCGCCGAAGACGGTCTGCAGGTGATTCAGGCAGAGGTCCCGCAGTCCGAGACCTTCCGGTATTCCTCCGAACTGCGCAGCATGACCGGCGGTCGTGGCACATTTGACTTGGAATATTCCCGATATGAGGTTGTGCCTCCCAATATCACCCAGAAAATTGTTGCGGAGGCCCAGAAGCAACAACAGGAACACGGATGAGCGGTCACAGTAAATGGTCCACCATCAAGCATAAGAAAGCCGCGGTGGACGCGAAGCGCGGCAAGGTCTTCAGCAAGATTGCCAAGGAGATCACCGTGGTAGCGCGTACTGGCGGAGGGGATCCTGCAACAAATATAACCCTCAGAACCCTTCTGCAGAAAGCGAGATCCGCGAACATGCCTGCCGACAATATCGATCGGGCGATAAAGAAAGGAACCGGCGAACTTGAAGGCGCGGCGATGGAGGAAATCATGTACGAGGGTTATGCCGCAGGAGGCGTGGCCGTCATCGTTCATGCTCTGACGGACAACCGCAACCGGTCGGCGGCGGAAGTCAGAAATGTCTTCAACAAGCACAATGCCACGCTGGCAGGCCAGGGAAGCGTGACCCGGTCATTTCAGAGAAAGGGAGTCATTTACGTGGATGTATCCGGTATCTCTGAAGAGCGCTTGATGGAGCAGGCCGTGGAGTCGGGGGCGGAGGATATGACCGTCCAGGGCGATCGATATGAAATAATCACCGCTCCCTCCGATTATTCCTCTGTTCTTGAATCACTGCAGGATGCAGGAATAGAGATATCCGATTCAGAGTTATCGCTGATACCGGATACATATCTGCCGGTGACGGATTCCGGGGCCGCCCGTTCACTGCTGTCCTTTGTAGAGGCTCTTGAGGACCTTGATGATGTTCAGAATGTTTACGCAAATTTTGACATTGACGAGGAATTTCTGGAATCGCTGACAGGAGATCAGCAGGTATCGTGATTCCCGCTCCAAGGCAGGTGGTAAAACGGAAGTATGCCGGCTGGTATGAAACAAACGGAGCTTTGAGCAAGTGAATGTAATATCTTCTGCCGGCCGAAAAGTCCTTGGGGTGGACACATCGCTCCGTTCCACTGGTGTAGGGGTGGTGGAGGAGCGCGGATCCATACTGCGGGCGGTTAGATATGGTGTAATTAAGAATCCCGCATCCCGGCCGCACACCCAGTGCCTTGCCCATATCTTTTCGAGTTTAAGGGAAATCATTCTCGAAGACTCTCCGGTCGCGGCAGCCGTTGAGGGGGTTTTCATGAGCAGGAATGCTCGCACATCCATGATACTGGGACAGGCCCGAGGTGTTGTTCTTGCCGCATGCGCGCTTGAGAAAATCCCGGTATTCGAATACGCACCGCGCAGAATCAAACAGGCGGTTGTAGGATACGGCGGTGCGCATAAGGATCAGGTTGGACAGATGATGATGCGGCTGCTTGGACTGGCCGAGCAGCCTGCAGAAGACGCATCCGACGCCCTCGCAATGGCCGTCTGCCATCTGCATCAGCTCTCATCGCCGGATCACATGAGGGCCGAGCAGATATGATGTACTCATGAACCGCTGGAATAAGATAAGATGATCGGACG
>SLRP01000219.1 GCA_007130845.1 Kiritimatiellia bacterium
ATGGACACAGGTGGAAGCCGGCGCGGCTGTCACATGGAAGTATCCTAGCGTGTACCTGGAAGGCGATCATTCCACCGGTGAATTTTATTCCGTAGCGGTGACGAACAACCGGATGCAGGCCGATACCGGAACCAAGATGGTGCATATAGGAAGCAACACAAAGAGCACCATCGTGTCCAAGGGTATATCTGCCGGCGAATCCAGCAATACCTATCGCGGCCTTGTACAGGTGTTGCCGGACGCCGAAAACTGCAGGAATAATTCGAATTGCGATTCAATGCTGATAGGCCGTAAGTGCGCGGCGAATACATTTCCGTACATTGAATCCGAAAACAGCACGGCGGTTATAGAGCATGAGGCTACAACCTCCCGGGTAAGCGAGGAGCAGATATTCTATCTCAAAAGCCGCGGTATCGACGAGGAAAGCGCCATATCGTTGATCGTCAACGGGTTTGCCCGCGAGGTGTTCAAGCATCTTCCCCTGGAGTTCGCGGTGGAAGCGGTGAAACTGCTTGAAATGAAACTCGAAGGCAGTATCGGGTAGGAAACCAGCGGGATCCCGGGCGTACATGTTCATGAACGCCCTGTTGTGAATACGGAGTGCGCCATGCCCCGATCCTTCGGCAGGAGTATGACCCGGATTCGGAAAGGATGTTTTCAAACCGTTCTCAGTTTGGATGAAAAAGGAGTGAATAAATGACCGGAATTCAGACACAGCAAGCAGACGCGGATTTCATACCGGGATTCGACGAAGAACAATTTACCGGCATGAAGGCCGGGAATGAACCCCGCCTGCTGCAGGCAAAACGCGAAGAGGCTTTCAATGATTACCGGCTTATAAAGGCCCCCACTAACAAGACCGAAGAATGGAGGCGCACGGACCCGGCCCTGTTCCCGTTTGACGGGATGAAGCGATTGCCGGTAGCGGAGCTTGTGGACGACATGCCTGAAGGGGAGTGGGACGCGAATTTCGATGTGGTCGTGTCAATCGACAGCCGTCACATGACGGTAATGGACCGCACAGGTGTCCTGTCCGAAGGTCTGGTCGACGTGTCCACCCTTGCCGGCGCTGCTGAGCGGCATCCCGATATGATCCGTGAATATCTGCAGGGACGCGCACTTCCTTCCAATACCGGGAAGTTCGAGGCGCTTAACGACGCCTTCTGGAATGCCGGAGTGTTCATACACATACCGGATGACGTGGAACTGCCCAAGGGTATTCTGATTCGCTGTTCTATAGATGAGGATAAGTCCATATTCATGCCGCGCCTGCTGGTTGTCGCCGGCAAGAGAAGCCGGGCAACCGTCGCCGAACACCTGACTTCGCCGGATAACGTGACGATGACCGCAGTGCTGGAAAAGGAGTTCTACGTGGCGGAATCGGCGAACCTCAAGGCTGTTACCCTTCAGGAATGGGGGTTGAACTCATATGAGATATCTAACGATTGGGCTTTGGTTGAACGCGATGCGAATATCAGCTGGTTCATGCTGAATTTCGGATCCAGGCTGGGAAAGAAACGGTTCGGCAGCGACGTCTCCGGCCCGGGATCGGCGGCCGACCTTGACGGAGTTTTCTGCCTGTCGGGGGAGCAGCATCTGGACCAGAAAACCCTTCAGATTCATTCTTCAGCCGACACTTACAGCCGCCTTCTGTATAAGGGCGCCGTAAAGGACAAGGCTCATTCGGTTTATCAGGGGCTTATCATAGCGCGCCGTGACGCGGTAAAGGTTGATGCATATCAGACCAACAATAACCTTATTCTGGACAGGGGCGCCAGGGCGGATTCCATTCCGGGCCTGGAGATTGACGCCGATGACCTTAAATGCAGTCACGGCTCGACGCATGGGAATCTTGATCCGGATCAACTTTACTATCTGCGGGCGCGCGGTATAAGCGAGGCTGAAGCCCGAAGAATGCTTATAATGGCCTTTTATGATGAAGTGATCGGCCGCATCCCTTATGAATTCATGAGGGATCGCGTACACGAGAATATAACGCAGAAACTTGGAGGTTGATATGGGCTTGTTCGGGGGCGATTGGGTGGAAGCCGCCACCCTCGGGGAATTCGATGACAACGACCGTAAACTGGTGGATCTGGGCGGGGAAAAACAGATCGGGCTGTTTAAACTGGATGACGGTTTTCATGCAGTAGGCGCATGGTGCAGCCACCAGAAGGCATCAATATTTCATGGTGAGATATCGGATCACGAAATCATGTGCCCCCTGCACGGGGCAAGATTCGACCTGCGCAACGGACGGAACCTCAGTCTTCCGGCAGTCAAGCCGATTCCCAGCTATCCGGTAAAGGTCTACGACGACAAGGTATATATCAAGGTCTGATACGGTTTGTCTCAGGTAATACTCAATGCCGCAATTCACAAGGAGCGCAGCGCGGGCTGCGCCGCATGCGTGACGACGTTTTCCGAAGTTGGCATTCTTTCGTTTGGGGTTGACGCGTTCCAGTGGTAAGTTCAAGTGATATGAAGCCGTCGTCAACAACGGAAAAAAAGACACGATCCGGTAAACAGCCGCTTGACGTCGATGCGGTTCGCGGGGATTTTCCCGTCCTTCATCAGCGTATCTACGACGACAAACCGCTTGCCTATCTCGACAACGCAGCTACATCCCAGAAACCTTCGCAGGTTATACGGGCCCTTGTGGAGTATTATGAAGAATACAATTCCAATGTGCATCGCGCGTTGCATTTCATGGGGGACAAGGCCACTGCCCGGTACGAGGAATCCCGCGCCAGCACAGCTCGCTTTATCAACGCTCCCGGCGTAAGGAATATCGTGTTCACGCGCGGCACAACCGAAAGCATCAACCTTGTGGCGTATTCTTGGGGCAGGAAATTCGTCGGAGAAGGCGACGAGATCATCGTGACTGGCATGGAGCATCACAGCAACCTTGTTCCGTGGCAGATCCTGGCCGCTGAGAAGAACGCTAAGATCCGCATGGCGTCCATTCGCGAGGACGGAACTCTGGATATGGATGAGTTTCGGGGGATGCTTTCCCGGCGCACACGCATTGTGGCTGTAACGCATATGTCGAACGTCCTCGGGACCATAAACCCGGTAAGAGAGATCGCGTCGGAGGCTCGCTCCGCAGGTGCCTGTATTCTTGTGGACGGCGCACAGAGTGTCCCTCATTTTCCTGTTGATGTCCAGGATCTGGACTGCGATTTCATGGCTTTCTCCAGTCATAAGATGTGCGGGCCTACCGGCGCTGGAGTGCTGTATGCCAGGGAGGAACTGCTTGAGGAAATGAGCCCCTTCCTCAGTGGCGGGGAAATGATAAGCAAGGTGCGCGACGATCATTCCACATGGGCTGAATTGCCGTATAAATTTGAGGCGGGCACACCCAACATAGCCGATGTCATAGGGATGGCCGCCGCCATGGAATATCTTGAATCTGTGGGCCTTGAAGAAATACACAGGCATGAGGTCGAATTGACACATCATGCGATCCGGCGCCTGGAGGAAATTCCGGGCCTGAAGGTGTTCGGCAGGGCGCCGGAACGCGGCGGGGCCATATCTTTCGAGGTGGATGGAATTCATCCGCATGACCTGTCACAGTATGTCGACCGGGAGGGCGTGGCAATACGGGCGGGACACCTGTGCGCACAGCCGTTGATGCGGAGACTCGGCGTCTCAGCGGTCAGCCGGGCAAGTCTGTACCTTTATAACAGGCCTGAAGAGATCGAGCAGTTGGCGGAAGCTATTCTGAAAGCCGGGAAGTTTTTCAGCCATGGATCTTGAGAACCTATATCAGGAAATCATCATAGACCATTACAAGAACCCCAGGAACAGGGGACGGATTCCTGATGAAAAGGTGTTGGCCGATGAAGAGAATCCGATGTGCGGGGACCAGGTCCGACTGACGGCCTCTGTGGAAAACGGAAGGATATCATCGATCCGTTTTGATGGAAAAGGTTGCGCCATAAGCCAGGCATCCGCTTCCATGATGACCGAGGCGCTTTCCGGTAAAACCATTGAAGAGGCGGCGGATACGATCCGGCGTTTCATCGGCGGCATGACCGGGGAAGAGGGATTCAACGAGGATGAATGGGAGGAGATAGCCGCTCTGGGAGG
>SLRP01000060.1 GCA_007130845.1 Kiritimatiellia bacterium
TCAACCGGGAGTATACTTCTGTTGGCACATCGTCTGAGAACAGACTCATTTCGATTGCGGATCCGAACTTCCGGGCGCGGGCCAGATAAATATCCCGCTGAACACTTCCGTTATAAAGGGCCGCGAGAGTATGCCTGTGGGCCTCGTATTCCCCCATGAATTGCATGTACGCGCGACGGCGTATGTTCCTGGAGCTGTTCTGCATGAATACAGAAAGGCTCGACTGGGTAAGTGGTTCAGGCCCGTCAGGGGTATCAATATCTCCGAAATCCATATCCACATCGGTCAAAGCGCTGAATCCCTTACGGGGCGTCTGCGCGAATTCAGCCTGCATGGCGATAAGACGCTCTTCTGCCTCGGACAACACATGCGGTTTGTAACGAAGCAGTTTTTTGAGATAGATGAGGTATGGCTTCAATTCGTCCGATTTCAAAAATCCGGACATTGATGAGTCGGGGATGGCCTGAATTTCCGGAGTGATGAAACTGCATGCCGCGGCGAATCGTGTGGCAAGATTCATATATCTGGCCATACGACCCTGATTCTCGCTGTTGCCCTGGTCTTCACTAACCCTTAATTGCGCGTAATATCCCAGCCTTTCGCCAAGACGCTCGACCTCCATGAGATGGTCAAGAGCTTGGCGTAAACGCGACGCAGACATTGAAAGCGAGCCCTTGAATTTCTCCATTTCGGGTATGAGGCCTTCGAATTTATTGAAATCCTCCTCCCATTCGCCGTCGTTTGCAAACAGCTTGTGCAGGCTCCATTTGTATTCTGACGGTACATCCTCTCGCGACGGGACTGAGGTTCTTTTTGATTTGTTTATCATTGTTCCATCTCTTTATTAGCTTCGTTCACCGGTCAGTGCGATGTTTGAATTCGCATGCAGGAATTATCGGTTACCTTGTTTCAGTCGGCTGAAGGGTCGCAGGCATACATGAAATAACGGGCAATGAGAAGGCTCTTTATGCTGAAAATACTCATGAAACTTGACATAGAACCAGCCGTCCCGTAAATCGGTCAATTAATTTATATTGTGACAATCATGCCTGCAACCGGTGTTTGAAGCCATTCCTGGAGATCGGATATGGATCGTATTAGAGTATGCGCCCTTCAATATTTTATTCGCCCTGTTGACACATTCGAGCAATTCAGAGACCAGGTAGTCGCTCTGGTGGACACTGCGGTGGACTATGATTGTCAATTGATTGTGTTTCCGGAGTATTTCACTGTGCAGCTCCTGACCCTCGGAGATCTTAAGCGCCCTATTAGAGAGCAGGTTCGCGGCCTTGCCGGGCAGGTGCCCCGTTACATAGAAATGATCAGCGATCTCGCACGCAGACATAAACGCTACATAGTTGCGGGCAGTATTCCGGTGATGGATGGCGGTAGTGAGCCCTTGTACAACGATTGTTTCATATTCAACCCCTCGGGGGAATACGGTGTTCAGGGCAAGCTGCACATGACAAGGTGGGAGGTTGAGGATTGGAGTGTATCCCCACGGTCGTCGTTGAAGATCTTTGAAACCTCTTTCGGGCAATTGGCAATCGCCATATGTTATGACGTGGAATTTCCCGAGATAGCACGGGCTGCGGCAAGGGCAGGAGCGCATCTGCTTGTAGTTCCGAGTTGCACCGATGACCGCCAGGGATATCTGCGAGTGAGGTATTGCGCTCAGGCACGCGCAATCGAGAATCAGATGTACGTGGTTCATTCCACCACGGTCGGCTCGTTGCCAATGGTCCCAGCGGTCTCCCTGAATTACGGGCAGGCCTCCATTCTCACTCCAAGCGATTTCCCTTTCTCGAGAGATGGAATTCTGGCGGAAGGCGTTCCGAATCAGGAAACAATGGTGATTGGAGAATTGAATCTTGAAACCATCACGGAATCACGTACATTTGGTTCGGTGCTGCCTTTGCTGGACAGTCAGCGCACGACGGCAATCGTGGCGCATCCTGAACATATGATTTTATGAGTAAATCGACATCCGAGATATTGGTTAGAAATACACGTCCCGAAGATTTCGAGCAGATTTCCGCCCTTTCAGCCCGTGTTTATTCAAACGTCTCACGCTGGACACCCGAGTATCTTTCCTCACATGTGAATATTTTCCCGGAAGGCCAGTTTGTCGCCGTGGAAAAGGAAACGAAACGCGTTTTGGGCATGGCGTCCAGCCTGATAGTGATGTGGGACGAGTATGATATGACGGATACTTGGCGGGATTTCACCGACGGCGGACTTTTCACGAATCATGACCCGGACAACGGGCATACACTGTACGGGGCCGAGATCATGGTGGATCCCGACATGCAGGGCAGGGGGGTTGGATCAAAGATTTATGCTGCCAGGCGCAGGCTGGTCAAGAAAATGCGCCTGTGGCGTATTCGTGCCGGCGCAAGACTGCGGGGATATCATCGTGTGGCTGATGAAATGGGCGCCGAGGAGTACGTGTTGGAGGTTGTCCGCGGCCGGTTGAAGGATCCCACATTGTCCTTTCAGTTGAAACACGGTTTTGAGGTTCTTGCAGTGGTTCCTGATTACCTTCATCAGGATCCAGACAGCAGGGGATACGCAGCAGTCATTGAATGGCTCAATCCGGATATTGCACGCCTGATGCGTGAATATTCCCTGCAGGACACGCGTTTTCTTTCCAAGAAAGCGCTTGCAGAAAGGAAACGCAACCTATCTGCATGACCGGTGTTATTCTTTACACATCCCATGATTTATGGAGGTTCGGTTCTTGTATTTACAGAAGCTGACCAACACGTACTGATAAGGAGATGACCGTGGGTAAGAAAATCGCACTTGGTTGTTCAATAACGGCCATCATCATAATCGCTGTGATCGGAAGCCTCTTGTATTTCTACATCTATGTTCCGGCAAAAGACTACATGGATGAGTTTGTTCAATTGGAGGAGGTAAAGAGCCTAAATGAGCAGATTGATAATCGGACCCAATACAGTCCGCCTGTTGACGGGAAGATGACTTCTGAGCAGCTTGAAAAATATCTTCAGGTTCAAAGAATTATCCATGAGGGGCTCGGTGCGACGTTTCATGACCTGGAGAAAAAATATGAAAACATTCAGGCTGCCACGGATGATAGAGGGCGTCAGCCGGGTTTTCGAGAGGCTTTGGATCTATGGACCGATGTAATTGGAATAATAGTTGAAGCTAAGCGCGCGCAGGTTGCCGGATTGAACCGTGCCGGCCTGTCGCTGAATGAATATCACTGGATACGCAAACAGGTTCTTGGAGCATTGGGTTACGGCGCCTTCGGATTGGATTTGGAGGAAATGGTTGGAGATCCGACTGCCATTGTCATGCAGTCACTGGAGTCTGCCCCCCCGGACATGGAAATACTTGAGCACAACCGCAAACTCGTCGAGGCCCAAAAGGCCGAGATTGAGAAATGGGTTGTTATCAGCTATTTCGGCCTATAGCCTGCCGGGCTGCTTCTTCACATCCTTGGATATATTTTCAGAAATTGATCGGGATTGAATGTCATTGAGATCGCCGTCAAGGGCCGTAGGGGCAACACCATATCCATCGGAATGATGCAGGTAAAACAGTGGTTTTTACCAGAAGGTTTCTTGAAATTGATTCATTCCCTCACAACGTTCAAGCAGTTTCGAGATTGATAATGTCTTGTAGCGTATGGATTTAGCTTGCGGGGAAGATAAAATAAAAATAACCTGAACTTTGATGTGTATAATACCAAGCTCTAGTACTTAAGGGTATATAATATCCTTGTATTATCTGAAAGATGTTGGGATAGTCGATGCATGAAAATTGGACGCCCAAAACTACGATTGGCGATGCGACCTGAACAGGCCGCCGAGGTCCGCCGGCTGTATCGAGGAACCAAAGATACGCGTGTGAAAGAACGGTGCCAGGCGGTGCTGTTGGCGCATGGCGGTCAGCACAGCTATCAGGAGATTTCCGAAGTGGTGGGTCGGTCCCGCTCTACTATTCAGCGTTGGATTGAGGCTTTTTGTGATGAGGGGCTGGCGAGTCTGGAAGTCCGCCAAGGGTTGGGTGGAGGAAAACCCTCTAAGATGCGGGATAGACGGATTCAGGCTGACTTGGAGA
>SLRP01000126.1 GCA_007130845.1 Kiritimatiellia bacterium
ATCAATCCGTTCGACTCAACAAGTCTGGATTTCATATGCCGTTTTCTCGACAGGGACGGCAACCGTGCCCCGTTCACGCCGGACAATATTCTGGCCATAGCGCATGATCGTTTCCGGGAGCGTACAGGATTGGAAATGTGGGCATTGGGCGAGCCGGAATTTTACTTGATAGCTGAAAACCAGGGAGAACACTACATCCCGCAAAGACAGGCCGGTTATCATGCCGCGGCTCCGTATTTCAAAAGCAACGAGGTTGTCAATGATATGCTCAGACACCTGTCCCGGATTACAGGTTCCATAAAGTACGCGCATTCCGAGGTGGGTTTTATTGAGTCCATGATGTCGGATGAACCGCAACTGTCCGGACGCAGGGCTGAACAGCACGAGATTGAATTTCATGCGCATCCGATTGAGGAGATGGGCGATTTCCTTTCCATAGCCCAGTGGATTATACGCAAGATAGCGTATCTCAACGGGATGATAGCGACTTTTGCTCCTAAAATAGAGGAGGGGATAGCTGGTAATGGATTTCATATCCACATGGAACTGATGAAGGACGGCCGCAACATCATGACCTCGCCGGAAGGAAAACTTTCCGATCAGGCATTGAGATTGATAGGAGGATTAACCACTTACGCGCCCACCCTGTCTGCATTCGGGAATACTGTGGCTACTTCATACCGTCGTCTTGTTCCCAATCAGGAAGCCCCGACCAGGATATGCTGGAGCGATTCAAACAGATCGGTCCTGATCAGGGTGCCGCTGGGATGGTCGAAGGGATCGGATCTTGCCAGGATAATAAATCCGGTGGAGACCGAATCATATGAAGACGCTCGAGGCCGTCAAACTGTGGAGATACGTTCCCCGGACGGTTCCGTGCACTGCCACTTGCTGCTGGCTGGATTGGTGACGGCGGGAGAATACGGGCTTACCCAGCCTGGCATGACCGAGGTTGCCGATCGAACACGTGTTGAGGGTAATATATTCAAGGATCCCGAACTACTCAGCCGGCTGGAAGCACTTCCTCCAAGCTGCGTGCACGCCGCTAGGTTGTTGAATGAGCGCAGGGAATTATATGACAAATATGGCGTATTTCCCTCTCATGTTATAGACCATATCTGTTCCATGCTGGAGATGGAGGATGATGAGCATCTATCAGCCAAGCTGGACACAATGTCCGACGAGGAGCGCCTGGCCTTTACCCGGCGAATGATGCATCGGGATATACACAGGCATTGACGACCGGGTCATGCCGTAGAAACATGGTATTGCCGACTTCCGTCCGGCCTTCTTAATCCGGTGTAAGTCCCGGAATTGCAATGCTGAGTTTTCGCCATGAGTGTGCGCATCAGGTCGAAGGCCTGGTGCTAAGGCGAAAAACGCACTACCTTCCATTGTCCGTTGTCGCGCAGATAGCATAAGCGGTCGTGAAGACGGTTGGTCCGTCCCTGCCAGAATTCAATACGATCTGGAATCAGGCGGTAACCTCCCCAGAACGGCGGCAGCGGAATTGTTCCTTTGCTGAATTGCTTTTCATATTTACGGAAACGCTGCTCAAGATCTTCGCGGCCTTCGATGATTGAGCTTTGTTCAGAGGCCCAGGCTCCGATTTGGCTTCCGCGTGGTCTTGACTGGAAATATGCAGTTGACTCGTCTTCCGAAATTTTCTCCACACGACCTTCAATCCGGACCTGGCGTTCCAGTTCTCCCCAGTAACAAATGATGGCGGCGAACGGATTGCTTGCAAGTTGATCGGCTTTCCGGCTCTCATAGTTCGTGTAGAAAACGAATCCTCTTTCATCAGCCCCCTTGAGCAACATCATACGGGCGGTAGGACGCCCTTCTGGTGTAGCTGTAGCCAGGGCAATTGCTTCAGGCAGATGGCACCGCGCATTCTGCGCATCCTGCAACCACTTTTGAAATTGCTTTACGGGATCCCGGTCGATATCGGTTTCCTTTAAACCTTTTATCACGGCCACACCCTTCTTCCATATGGATAGAATATTCATATTTAATTGCAGCTCTTATGTCACCAGGCATACGCTTGGGGAGCTTCGCCTCCGGGACCCGGCCATATCTTGTCTAGCGACTCAAGGTTCTCCTTCGACAGCCTGATCTTCATGGCATGCAACGCGCCGTCAAGTTGATCGACGGTGCGGGGCCCTATTATCGGGGAGGTGACGTCCCTGTTGTGCAGCAGCCATGCCATCGCTACATCGGCCGGGTTTTCTCCAAGGCTTTGACAAAATGCTTCGTAGGCCTCCAGACGGGTCCTGTGTTTTTCAACCTCATTCCGCACATTGTCCCGAGCTCGTCGCCCTTCTGACGCTTTCTGCAGCGCACCGGCAAGCATGCCGCCGCCCAGCGGGCTCCAGGGAATCAAGCCTATTCCATGCGCGCGGCATGCCGGAATAACCTCCAGTTCAATTGTTCTTTCCTTCAGATTGTACAGGCTTTGCTCTGAAACCAATCCCATGAAATTCCGCTTTGCCGAAGTGGATTGAGCCTGAGCAATATGCCATGCCGCAAAGTTGCTGCTGCCGACATACAGCACTTTTCCTTCAAGCACCAATTGCTCCATTGCCTGCCATATTTCTTCCCATGGCGTTTCCATATCGACGTGGTGCATCTGATACAGATCGATGCGATCGGTCTTAAGACGTTTCAGGCTGTCTTCGCACGCCTTTCGAATATGATATGCGGATAGTCCGCTATCATTCGGACCCTCGCCCATACGCCCGTATACCTTTGTTGCCAGCACAATGCGGTCGCGTCGCGCGTCTCCCTGCGCAAGCCACCTTCCTATTATCTGTTCGGTGACTCCTTCTCCGGCTTTCCATCCGTAAACATTAGCCGTGTCGAAGAAGTTGATCCCTTGGTCAAGGGCCCGGTCCATTATTGTGAAACTATCGGCCTCGGTTGTATGAGGTCCGAAATTCATGGTGCCCAGACACAGGCGGCTGACCTTTAATCCCGTTCTACCCAGTTTTACGATTTCCATAATCCCTCCTTTATCGGCGTTACTTCAGATGCGAAATTTGGCATGGCGCAAGGCCCGTATGGTAACGGCCAGCGCGGCCAATGGAAAGAATTCTGTGCGGGGGATTGCGCAATACAGAGCGGCCATGGCAATCCATTTTACCCGGTGCGGCATGGGTATGCGCAGCACGGAAACGATATACAATCCGGCCAGGGTTCCTGCTGCCAGCCCTATGACCATGGCGGCGCGCCCGAAGGTCGCAAAGTCCGCGATATCCAGAATCAACCCGGCAAAGAAAGCGCCTACGATGCGCTGCCATTGCGGAACTCCATCTTCATCCTGACCCGATTCAGAGCCGCGCGACCGTTCCGGGGGCAATACTTCGGGTTCAATAACCTCTTTATCGTTATTATCCTTCATTATTATGATCTCCATCGTAACCGCCTCTTGTCCTGATAACAAGAAGATGCACAAGGATGTATTGTTCTGTTGAATCCTTTGATATGCGGTTATATAATGTGGGAAGCAGTGGTATTACCGTGCTTGCTTCCAATTATACAGGAGAAATGGTATGCGGCGGTTTCCATGCCTGATTTCAGGTAAGACGTTAATGACGTTCCTTCTGGCGACAGTAGCCATGCCATTCGTTGCCGCGGGCGATCTTCAGGAGTTCACGGATGTGCGAATGATAGATCATCCAGGCAACGATGCCGACAGCTTTCTGGTAGAGATGAACGGCGAGCGGCATGTTATTCGTCTGTACTTCGTGGATGCACCTGAGACATCAGCAGCTTCCGCGACGGATGCGCGCAGGCTGCGCGAACAAACCCGGTATTTCGGATTGCCTGATGCAGAGCGCGCCCTTCATTACGGCCTGGAGGCCACAGCTTTCGTCGAGGAAATCCTTTCCGAGCCGTTCACTGTGCATACTGCGTTTGCCAGCGCAATGGGCAGGACTGCCGAGGGTCGTATCTATGCGTTTGTAACAACGGCGGACGGCAAGGATCTTGCAGAAATTCTTGTCAGAGAAGGTTACGCCCGGTCTCATGGAGTGGGACGGAGAAATCCGGACGGCGTGCACAGGGATGATATAGCCGCCCGGCTGAGTGATCTGGAGCTCGCCGCCATGATGGATCGGAAGGGGGCATGGTCGGAAACGGATACCGAACGCCTGGTTGAACTGCGCGACCGGCAGCGGCTCGAGGACAGGGAGATCGCCGAGATTCAGCGATCCATGACGCGCCCGGATGGACCAATAAACCCGAATACCGCGACAGAGTCGGAGTTGCAGCTTCTTCCGGGGATCGGGCCCGTGTATGCGCAGCGAATAATTGAAAATCGGCCGTATGCCGCCAAGGACGACCTGCTGAAAGTTCCAGGATTGGGGCCGGTGCGGTTGGAGCGGATCAGCGAATACATAGTCATTCCCGATGAGGAAGGGGAAGAATAACTTCGCGGCTTGAACCCCTGTCGAGGTCACAATTCAATGTTGCATTCGGCCAGAACCGTGTTGTCGATAAGGCGTGTATTGCCAAACCGCACGGCGAGTACTACCAACGCAGGCTGATCAAGATGCTTAACAGGCCTTAAAGAGTTGATGTCCACGACGTCAGCGTAATCCAGTTCTGATCCCGATGCCTCCTTCAGAGTCTCGTGTACTGTGTTCCGGATCACATCGGCGTCTCGCTCGCCTTTGTCGTACAGTTCCCGCGCTCGCATTAATGACCTGTTAAGGACCAGGGCTTCCCTGCGCTGTTTTTCGGAAAGATACGCATTTCGGGAACTTAGCGCTAGGCCGTCATGTTCCCGCACGGTAGGGCCGGAAATGATTTCGATTGGGAAATTCAGGTCGCGAACCATGCGGCGTATCAGAATGAGTTGCTGTACGTCCTTGCTCCCGAAGATTGCGCAATCGGGTAATGCGGCATTGAAGAGTTTGGCGACTATGGTAAGAACACCCCGGAAATGTCCGGCTCGGTGAGCTCCCTCCAAGAGATCCGACAAACTATCCTCTACAACGAAGACAGAGTGGTCCGGCAGATACATTCCCTCACTTGACGGCCGGAAAATTATATCCGCCGCTTCCCGCTCGCAAAGTTCATAATCCCGGTTGAAATCCCTGGGATAACTGTCGAAGTCCTCGCCGGGTCCGAACTGGGCAGGATTGACGTAATGGCTTACAATAACAGCATCCGAATTTTCGCGGGCAATACGGATCAGGGAAAGATGACCTTCGTGCAGATATCCCATGGTTGGGACCAGGGATATCCGCTTCCCCTCAGCGCGCAGGGCGCGCGAGGTTTTCTGCATTTCCTCTACAGAACCAATGACCTGCATGATCGATCCATATAAATCAGCATCACGTCTGGATTTCAATGTTAATGCCGGACGTATATCTCGGGAGGGATACGATATACGCGCATTTAAACAAAATTAATCACACGGCACACGAAATGTCATAGTGATCAGGCGACATGCCTGTATCGTCTGCGCCGCCGTTTAATCCAACGAACCGCCATGAATATGAAAGCGACGAACAATATGGCCGCCGCTGCAGGGGCGAGTAATGCCGTCAGGGACATTGCCATTGACCCGGCCGTTTCACCCGTGGATACCGCTGGATTGCCAAGTCCTCCGGTTGTGGCAGTGCTTGTACCCCTTAACATCACGGTGGCTCCCTGCACTGTTCCTGCCGCGCCTCCACCCAGCACAGCGGCCAGCGTCCACTGCATTAACGGACTCATATCCGTGTATACCGACGCACTGACGATCACACCGGCAACAATTGCCGCTGGTGTGGCGGCGGTGTCCAGCAGGTTGTCGATCCACGGGAAGTAATAGGCGCCGATTTCCAGCACTGACGCAACGGCGAATACGCCTATGGCCTCCGGCGTCCCAATCCATTCAAATCCGCCGGCAAGCTCTATATGCCCGGCGTTTGCTGCAATTCCAGTAATCAGCATGGGCATGAAAACGCGGAATCCGCAGGACGCGCTCAAGCCAATGCCGAGACATATTGCAAGAATGGTTTCCATATAGTTATTGAATAAGCATATCCCATAATATGAAATACGAAATTGAAAAATGAATTTAAAAACTGACAGAGCTCAAATAATAAGGAAATCACACCGTTCGGAATGCAAGGGGAACCGCCCTGACATTGTCCTGTAATCCCAGCCGCTTATTGAATTATTACAGCCATCCCCGAAAAAATCCTGCGTCTAAGGCAATGTACATGGTAAGAAATAAAATAAATTGGCAACAGAAAGGCATTCATCATGAAAGAAGAGGGTCAGTCCAGGGCATATCTCTGGCTGGACACGGAATACTCCAGCCTGGATCTTGACCATGCCGAGGTACTTCAATTATCAGTGCTAGCCACGGATGCGGGGCTTAACCTGCTCTTGCCTGGCGATCGCGGTTTGAATCTTTTCATCAGGCTTGATACAGGATCAAAAACATCGGATTGGGTCAGGGAAAATCTTCCTGGATTGATTGCCAAATGCCGGTCGCCGGAGGCCGTAACCGTGGAGGAGGCCGCAAAACGGTTGATGGAATACATTGATCATATATTCGGTCCTCCGGATGCCGATATCCGCAGGAGACCGGTTCTTGCCGGCAACAGCGTTCATGGTGATTGGTTTCTAATGCGGCGTTTTTTCCCGGCCTTATGCGAGCGCATTCATTACCGTCATCTGGACGTTACCACCCTTAAATTGCAATGGCTCGATTGGTCATGCGGCGGGACCTTCGACAAGAATAACCGCGACCTTGTCTTGGAAAACCTGCCTTTTCCGGGGGATAAACTGCCTGCGGAACCGCATGACGCATATTACGACATCCACGCCTCAATTGCAGAACTCGGTTTTTACAGGAAGAATATGCTCAGGGAAAAGGGGGACATATGACCGGAATTTCGCTTTCCCCGGCATGGACCATACTTAAGAGCCCGAGCCGGCCTAGAGTCCCTGCATGTTTGGCGTTGGAAAAGATTGCCGTCACCCGCAGGTGCTCAACACGGCCATGACTTCCAGATGCGCCGTTTGCGGACACATATCAAAAGGAAGCAGGCGCTCAAGCTTGTATCCGCCATCCACCATCATGCGAACATCCCTGGCGAGTCTGTCCGGAGCACACGATATATAAATGACCAGTGAGGGTTTTCTTTCCACAAGCAATTTCAGAACCGGCCTGGAGCATCCAGAACGCGGCGGATCAAGTATAACGCATACAGGCTCCTTGTCGCATTGGGCAAGAGATGATTCCAGGGTTTTTTCCACGGGCCCGACGCGAAAAACTACATGTCCAAACCCATTATTGACCGCGTTATTTTCGGCTGCCAGCACGGCTGTCCTGTTCTCTTCAAGCCCTATGCACGGCATTGCCTTGTCGGCCATGATGAGAGTGAACAAGCCCACGCCGCAATAGGCATCGATTAGAGCCCGGCATTCATGGTTCGTGAATTCTTTTCTCAGGCTATCGGCAATGGATGGAATGATATAGGGATTGGCCTGAAAAAACACGTTTTCCGGCACCTGCAACTTCAAGGAACGGATGCGTTCAGTTAACATTCTTCCTGAAGAAGATCCGGTCGGCATCACAGCCTTGCCTTCCGCATCGACCCTGATTGCAAGATGCTCCTTTACTCCCAAGACCGTGTCCCTGTTATTCCTGATACACTCGTTGATTTCGCGTCGGGCTACCGGACAATGTTCAATGGGAACAATCTTTCCGTCAAAACCCCAATAGCCGGGATTTCCCGGGCCGTGCAGTACCACCTTGTTCCTGTAGCCGTAGGGATGAGGCGAGGGGGCAATCGCTGCAACGGCGGGATTCGCCTGTTTTCCTATGCGCTGAAAAAGATCCGACACCTGTTTCTCTTTCAGTGACAATTGATGTTCATACGCAACGTGCTGATATCTGCAGCCGGGGCAGTTGGTATAGTAAGGGCATACCGGGTCAACTCGATACGGCGACGTCTCGTTGACCTCCGCAAGCCGCGCCCTGGCAAACCGCTTTCTAACTTCGGTAATCTCTGCTGTTACCCGTTCTCCTTCAATGACGAATGGAACAAATACAGCCATGCCTTTGAACCGGCCAACCCCGTCGCCGCCGAACGCAATATCGTCTATAACGAGTTCGATTATGTCTCCCTGTTTCAGTGTGGAATGCATAATGTCGTGTTTTTTCGGCATATTCTGGTACATATCGGTCATGGCAAAACCCAAAAGAGAATATATTTACGGCATAAATCCAATTTTTGAGGTAGTGCGCAGCGGTCGCCGTAGAATCTATCAGGCCGTCTTGAACAAAGCCACAGCCAAACAGCCGCGCCTGGCCAAACTGGCTTCTTACCTGGAGAGGCGCAACATCAAAATTGACTGGGTGGAAAAAGGCCGGGTATCCGATCTGGCAGGGAGCAGGGAGCATCAGGGCGCGGTGTTGAAGGTATCACCATATCCCTACGCGGAATTTGCTGATGTTGCAGGACAGCCCCGTCTCCTTCTTTTGGACAACGTTGAAGATCCTCATAACCTGGGAGCCATACTGCGAAGCGCGGAGATTTTCGGATTTCAACACGTGCTGCTTCCTGTAAAGGGAACGCCCGATGTTTACCCATCCGTGGTCAAGGTTTCCGCCGGGGCAACCGAGCATATGACTATCTGCAAGGATGCGACTGCGAATAATTATCTCAAACGTGTCATCGATGACGGATATATCGTTGTAGCGCTCGATGGCGGGGGAGATACTGATTTGAGCGAGTTAGAGGGTTTTAACGCGAATAAGATGCTTCTGGTAATCGGCGGCGAAGATAAAGCGGTAGGCCAGTTTATCCTGAACTCCGCGCATCATGTCGTGCGAATTTCACAGCGCGGCCGTATAAATTCTCTCAATGCATCGGTAGCCGCCGGAATTGCCATGTATGAATTGCAGGTGTGAAACACTGCCGGGAGGCATTGGAATTTATTTATTGTATCGCCTTTCATTTCATGCTTTAAAGCCACTCCAGAATATGACGGGTCGCGCTTGATCCGAATAAAATGCTAAGGAGGACTATGAGGACAATCGGATCACGTGCACTTGCGGGGCTTGCCTTCGGAGTCTTGATTTCATTCCATACTTCCGTTGTGTCAGGTCAATGGCAAAAGGGCAGGGATCTGGAAGACCGAAAGACATGGACCGTAGGCATTACTGCAGGTTCCATATTCGATCTTGACGGCGAGGTCCAGGAAACGGAACGACCGCTTTTTGAGTTCACGGACGATCATTCCGGGGCACCTCCCGAGGATTACAGCTGGGACGAATTGGGATTCGACGACAATTATTTCGTTCTCGGTATTTACGCTGAGAAAATGTGGCGTTATGTAACCGTTCATGCCAATGCATTTTACGGGAATCCGTCGGTCAGCGGCACGGCGGACCGGCACTATTTCATCGGTGTTGAAAAGGTTACGTTCGAAGGCGAAGACTATGAGCACATGATGATCCCGGAAGGTCAGGAATACAGGGGCGATATACGTGCGGGAAAACTGGAACTTCGAACCATGATCACCCCGGTATCGTACCGTACCAGGAGAAATATCGAGTTTACACCATGGATACATATTTCGCTTTTCGGTTTTCTAGGCGACTATGAAATAGACGCCGGTCCCGCGCAGGGGGTGCGACAATACGAGCGTCCGCCCAGGGATTATGTCATAGGGGGAAAAGGCACCGGGACTACAGGGATTATTGTTCCGGAATTCGGTCTGGGCGGAGAGGTCAGATTTCCAACCGGAGCTTCGAGCCATATTTCACTTCAGGCATTCTACGCGTTGTTGAAGGTCAGCGGGCGCACGGGTGATTTCGGCGTCACCTCCCGACGTGAAAAGGCTCTGGATGTGGATTATCACACATTCGGAGTCAGGGGAGAATTTGAGTATGAAGTAAGTGACCGGCTGGGTTTGGTAGCGGGAGTGGAATTTACACACCGCACCGGGGACGCCGAAGTGCGGGCCAAAAGCCGTCCCGAGGATGAGATTCTGGAATTGCGCGAGAAATTCGACAAGGATGTCAGCTTCCAGTTGTCAACCCTTATAGGTTTTCTGGGATTGAGGTTCTGAACATGGCTTGGCAGGGATGACCGGATTTTCGCCGGGATGGAGTGATTAATCAGGGTTGAGTAACGAAAGCCCGATCGGTTGACATGCCTGGTGCAGATGCTCTGTTCAACGTATCTTGATCCGTTTCCGGTTATTACTCCTTTAACTCTTCTATCCAGATATCCACGCCTTCGTGAGCAGGTCCAATCCTGTGCAGAAGTCTATACCGGATCCCTGCCTTCAGTTCCGTTTCTATGTAAACCGGTTCCGGCCTGATCACCACGGGTTTTTCCTCGTCCATCAGGTAGATCGGTCCATGTTGCGCCGTGATATTGCGAGATCCCGGTTTCAGATGGATTCTTACGGACTGTTTCATTGGATGAAGTCGTCCCCGATCCACACTCTCACCGTCGATGGAGACAATTTTAACCGGGTAAGAATATTCCAGAGAAGCAATATCCTCTTCAGGGAGTTCAGGGCCGTCGTAAAAATGAATCGTATGCTGTGGCGTAGCGCACCCTGATAAGGCAATAAGAAGAATTGCCGCGCTCAGAATCCGGACTGTGCCGGCGACTCCGTGATCAATATGTTCTGTCGGTGAAATGTTCATAAGCGGTGCCGGTCAATAATTTCAAATTACCCCGTTCATCCATGGTTGTAAGCATATTTTCTTCATTGTTGGTTACGCCTATCCTGGTGCATGCCAGATTGAATGTTTCGCGCCAGGCCCCTTCAAATTCACCTTGGCGGACAGCTGGAATTGTAAATAGCAGCTCGAAATCTTCCCCATCGTAAAAGGCACGCTCCAGCGGAGTGCCGGATTCAATATGTGCAGCTTCAGCAATGGGAATCCTGGAAATCTCAATAACTGCGCCGAGTCTGCTTGATTTCAGGATATGCCGCATATCGGTGGCAAGTCCGTCGCTGATGTCTATCATGGAGGTGGCCCATTGCTGTTTTCCCAGCCATTCGCCTTCCTTAAGTCTGGGTTCGAATGCAAGATGTTTTCCGGCATCGCTTCCCCCCAGCGCCCCGGTAACGTAGATCATATCCCCGGACCGTGCGCCCGACCGCAGTACCGCCTTGCCACGGGGCACCCTTCCAACCGCGAAGACATGCAGTTCCAGAGTCTTCCCCTCGGCGGTATCGCCGCCCACGATCGCGGCTCCGAACCTTGAGCCGAGTTCTGTCGCGCCTTTGTACACCCTGTCCAGCCGTTCGACTGAATAACTTCCCGGAGCTACAACATCCAACAATAACCATTGAGCCTCTCCTCCCATTGCCGCCAGGTCGCTCAATACCCGTCCCACCGCCTTGTGTCCTATCTGTTCCGGATCATCTTCCTTACGGAAATGGGTGCCTTCGATTACCGGATCGGATGTCAATAGAAGATCGAATGGAGAACCTTCTACCGAAACCACCGCTGAATCGTCTCCTGCGCCGGTCCGAATGTCATCGCGATCAATCATTCCGGAGGTAAGTCTCCGGATCAGGCCTGTCTCTCCGATATCGTTGAGCGTAATCTCGGGCTTATTCATGTTCCGTCACCTTTGGACACCAGACTAGGAAGACAAATTCACCGTTCTTAAAGATAACCCAGATGAATCATGATACCAAGTGTTACACCATTGAAGGCCATGTGCATTACAATGGGCACTAGTATGGACTCAGTATGAATATACGCGAGTGATAATGCTATTCCGAATATGAACAGAGGGACCATTGACGGGATATGTGCATGCATGACGGCGAATGCCGCGGACACAAGAACTATAGCGGGCGCCACTCCTACCACCCTGGAAAAAACCGGCATGGCCATGCCTCGAAATACTAATTCCTCAACTATGGGCGCCAGAATTACAGCCAGCACGATGAGGTAGATTCTGAGTGTGCCCGGTTCCATCTCCATGAACAACCGCACCACATCCTGAGGCTTCGGTTCATGGCCGGTGAACTTGAGCCAGATCTGATAAATCACCATGTAAAATACGACAGCCGGTACCACAGCCGTGTACAGCGCAATCCCCTGTCCAATCCGAATCAACAAGCCCTTGCCACTGCCGCCGAATGCGTCCCTCCATGTGACACGTTTCCGTATGATCAGAAAAACCAGAAATGCCAGGGGTATCCAATGCATGGCCACGCTGTGGCCCAGAAACCATACACCCCGTTCGCGCGCCTCTTCCGTCCAACCCAGTAGATCCACGGTATAGTAGGCTCCAAGCAAAACTATATGGCCCACCACTACCAGAAATACCAGGTGCGCGAGGTCCATCCAGTCCAATGGGCGCTTTACAAGCCGTTTCTTCTTCTGGTTCCATGTACGGCTTGCCTCCGGCGCTCTTGAAAATAAATACAGGTTTACGGCCAGGCCGGTAATAACCAGTATGCCGTAAAACAGAGCAATCCTTCCGGCCTGTTCCGGATCAACAGGACGCATCGCAGCCGCAGGAAGGGTGGATATCAATGTTGAAAAGATATATGTCATGAACCAGCGGGTTGAATGTAGTAACAGGTGTTATTTTAATTATCGCATGGTCGTTACAATCGGGGAATATCGCCGATCATGCAACTGTAAGCCCTGAAAGGGGATCCGGCAATTATCGTTGCGGAGATACCCATGTGCAGCGATGCGACGCTCATATTCAGGGCTTGGTCGGAGATTCATCCACTTCAGAAATCATATATGTCCGCTTGCTCTGGGATTCGTGGTAGGTGCGAATCTGAATTTCCGCAAGCAGGCCCATGCTTATGAATTGCATGCCTAGAAAAATCAGCATTACCGCCGACATAACCCAGATGGGGCGTTTTACCAGTTCGGAGGCGAATACGGTGTCGAACAGTAAGAACGAGAAATGACCAGTCAGCATGATTATGAACAGCACCAAGCCTGGCACGGCGAACACAGCCGCTATCTTACCGAACATCTGCATCGGTCCCATACTGTAGCGCAGGAGAAATTTTACTGTTATGAGGTCGAGAATAACGCGGAACGTGCGTGAAATCCCATATTTTGATTGACCAAACCTGCGCGGCTGATGCCGTACAACCACTTCGCTTACCCTGCCCCCTACCCAACTGACAAGCGCCGGAATAAAGCGGTGCATCTCACCGTATAAATGCACGTCTTTGAGTATTTCACGGCGATAAGCCTTTAAGGTGCACCCGTAGTCGTGCAGTTTTACCCCTGTGATCCAGCTTATCAGCCAATTGGCGATGATGGAAGGAAGCCGGCGGTTGATGAAGGGATCCTGACGATCGCGCCGCCATCCGCTGACCACGTCGAAATCGTCATTGAGCTTTTCAAGCAGCAGGGGGATGTCGTCCGGATCGTTCTGCAGATCGGCGTCAAGGGTAATAACCTTGTCGCCCCTGGCATGGTGGAAACCGGCGCTCATCGCGGCCGTCTGACCGAAATTCCTTCGGAACCGTATGATTTTCAGATGGGGATATCTTTTCGCACATCCCTTCAGAAGCTCCCATGTCCTGTCGGTGCTTCCGTCGTCTACGAGAATGATCTCGTACGGCCGATCCAGCTTTGACAACGATTCGTTAAGATTCCCGCACAGGGCTTCCACGCACTCTTCTTCGTTGTAAACGGGAATGACAACCGAGACTTCTACCATGGAGAATCCTTTCCAGAAACTGCCTGCATTCGAATCAGGACTATGTTCGTACCCGAGGGGAAAAGCAATGTTTTTAGTCTCTTGTGCCGGTATTGATCAGACATGGCAAGCCTTCCCGTAAATCGTCCGCCCGGTGAACGCTGACGGACGGGGATTGGCTAAATGATCAGTTTCACTTGTAAAAGGCCTGGTGGCGAGGGCCGGAATCGAACCGGCGACACAAGGATTTTCAGTCCTCTGCTCTACCAACTGAGCTACCTCGCCCCACGGGCGATAATCCGGTGATACTATGTATTTCCGGGTCGAAGTCAATCCGGGAGCTTCCCGGGGGCATTATTCTTCTGCTGCCTGCGCACGCCCAATCCGCAATATAACGCCAAAATTCCCGCCGGATCAAGACGTGGAACAGCCGGATACGAATAGAGTAATGCATACGTTTGACATTATCAGGTTTGAAATCCCGGCTTGATGTGGTAGTAATATGTTAAAGGGTCAAATTTCAAAACGGCGGGATACCTATGGCCAGACCTCTAAGAATACAATTTGATGGAGCCATTTACCATGTAACCATACGCGGGAAATCCCGTCCTCCGTTCTTCAGAAGTTCATCCGACAGGGAGCGATTTCTTGAGATGCTGGAGGAGTCGGGTCGTAAACATGAGGTGCGGATACTTGCCTTCTGTCTGTCGCGTAATGACGTAGATATGGTTCTGGAAACCCCGCGGGGCAATCTGTCCGCCTTCATGCAGGGCATGCAAACCGCCTACCTTATGCACTATAGCAGCACCCGCAAGAAAACAGGAAAACTTGTGCGCGACCGGTATCGTGCAAAAATCATAGAGCCGGGGGATTTTCTTCTTAGAACAAGCCGTTACATTCATCTTATTCCCGTCTTGGTACCTCCACATTCCCGCGGCAGTGTTTCAGAGTGCCGGCGTGTAATCCGGTCCTATGCCTGGAGCAGTTATCCTGAAACCATCGGGCAGAGGAATAAATGGACGTTTGTCGCAAGGGACAGTGTTTTAAGACAACTGAAAGGCCCTGCCAGCCGGCGGGAAGCCGCATATCGCGCATATGTTGAGGAGGCACTTTCCCATCCAGATACCGAATACGATCATATATGGGATAGTTCACCTTTGAGTGTGGGATCCGGGGAGTTCGATGATAAAATGCGCGAACTTCACGCCGGG
>SLRP01000205.1 GCA_007130845.1 Kiritimatiellia bacterium
CGATGAAATCACACTTTGATCATGAGAAGCTGGATGTGTATCAGGATGCCACAGGTTTTGTCACCTGGGTTAATGAGTTGCTTGAAGGCATTCCAAAGGGCCTTGCGCTCTACAGTCAATTGGACAGGGCCTCAACCTCCACACCACTGAATATCGCAGAGGGAAACGGTAAGTATGCTTCGGCCGGTCGCGTTTATGTAGCACAGGCAGAGTACTGCGCTGGATCAGAAGACAGATTACGATTACGAAGTTGAATAGGGTGTCCCAATGTTGAGCTCAAGAGTATCAGGGTGATTGGCGCGTTTTGTTTGACTTGACCTCTGCAAGGGCTAATCATCTGACATTTTGTTATTGTGGGTTGTTTTGCGCTGATATGTAACTGGATATATGTGAAGATTTCCGTGTTTCCTCGGGTACAGTGGTCAGCAACAGAAAGGCGATGCGTATGGACATGGACTTTGCCGTAAGCGTTGGTCGAGGGCTTCTGGGGATAGCGGTTCTGATTGCATTGATAACCCTGCTCAGCGTGGACAGGCGGGCTATCAAATGGAGGCTGGTTGCGGGAGGGATCGGTTTGCAGGCTTTCTTAGGCATTCTTATTCTCAAGGTTCCGCGGGTCAGAATAGTTTTTGAAACGGCCGCCGAGTTTTTTGTGGCCATTCTGGCTTTCACCTCTGAAGGCGCGAAGTTTCTGTTTGGAGGTCTGGTTACGGATGTTGAAACCTTTGGCTTTATTTTTGCGTTTCAGGTTCTTCCCACGATAATATTTTTCAGCGCTCTTACCTCGCTCCTCTACTACTTCGGCATTCTTCAACGCATTGTGTACGGGTTTGCCTGGATAATGAGCAAGGCTATGTCGCTGTCCGGCGCGGAAAGCGTAGCCGCAGCGGCGAACATCTTTGTAGGTCAGACGGAAGCGCCTCTCGTTATAAAGCCTTATATACCTAAAATGTCACGATCAGAGATCATGGCTCTGATGACGGGTGGCATGGCCACGATAGCCGGAGCGGTTCTGGCTGCCTATGTCGGGTTGCTCGGCGGTCCCGATCCCGAACAACAGAGGTTGTTTGCCACCCATTTATTGGTGGCTTCGATAATGAATGCTCCGGCAGCGCTTGTCATGGCCAAGATAATCATTCCCGAGACTGAATCCGTTGAAAGAGAAATACTTATACCCAAGGAGGATATTGGAAGCAACGCGCTTGACGCGGTGGCCGGAGGCACGACGCAGGGACTCTCGTTGGCCATGAATGTAGCGGCCATGCTTCTGGTATTCATCGCGATGATTGCCATGCTCAACTACGGGTTTGAACTGACCGGGCGTTTGACCGGTTTGAATTCGTGGGTCGATTCGGTCACGGACGGCCGATTCGAGGTGCTTTCAATGCAATCGATAATGGCTTTTATCTTTGCACCCATAGCATGGATAATCGGAGTGTCCGGGGATGACATACTGGTTTTCGGGTCTCTTCTCGGCGAGAAAATGGTTATCAATGAATTTGTGGCATATGCATCGCTTTCCGAGGCCAGAGACGCCGGGCTATTACTGCATGACCGGTCAATTATTATTGCGACCTATGCCCTGTGCGGTTTTGCCAACCTGTCATCAATAGGTATCCAGATAGGCGGAATAAGCGTGCTGGCGCCGAACCGTAGAGCCTTGCTGTGTTCGCTGGGTTTCAGGGCGATGCTCGGCGGGACCGTTGCCACGTTATTGACGGCTTGTATTGCCGGGGTGCTGGTTTGAGCGCCTGCGAGGTTAATATGCAGGGACTCAGGAGGATGAGGCAATAAGAAGAGTAGTTACACAGTTGATCATGGCGCCGTTAATTCTGCTTATGACGGGCGCGTGCGCACACCTGGAGAATCGCGATTCCACGCCCGTGAACAATGAGCACATGGTCAATGCTGCTCTATGGCAGCAGCATTCCGGTGAAGCTAGGGCCTTGTTTTATCAGGGATACAATATTGCGCGTAGATCCCTTGACCGGTTATTGGATGAGCACGATGGGGGAAAACCGCCTGCAATAATCACAGATCTGGATGAAACTGCTCTGGACAATTCTCCTTATCAGGCCAGGGCAATACTAAGCGGCAAGGGGTTTCCGCATGGATGGACCGAATGGGTAATGGAGGCAAGCGCTGACGCATTGCCGGGAGCCGTTGATTTTTTTAAGTATGCAGACGGGCTTGGAGTTGCCATTTTTTACATTACAAACCGGCGTTATGATGAAGGAGAGAAGGAGCCCACGCTGGATAATCTACGAAAACTGGGATTTCCTCAAGTCAGGCCGGAGCGTCTCATGCTTCAATCGGGTGATGAAAGCGACAAGGAAAGCAGGCGGGCGCAGGTGGCTGCCGAATATGATGTCCTGCTGTTGCTTGGCGACCAGCTTGGGGACTTCACAAGCCAGTATGACGGGATGACTGAACAGCGCAACCTGGTTGTTGACGCGGACAGGTGCTTATTCGGCGCAAGGTATATTGCATTTCCGAATCCCATGTACGGAGCTTTCGAAGGGGCTATTTATCGCGAACATGAGGCATTTGATGAGCATGAACGGTGCCGCTCCCGGCGTTCCTTTCTGGAACAGCGTAAATGACCATGTATGACCCGCATCAACCGCCCTCGGAAGAATCAGGGCGCTCGAAATGGACAACACGATTAGATCTATCGATTGTGATCCGGTATCGGGAAAGAAGTTTCCTCCCAATTCTGGGGTATTGAGGCAGGCCCAGATGAAGATCCTTAATAGGAGTGATTGCGGCGTTACTGAATGACAGGTCTCCCAGACTGACCCGGCGTGCATGGCTTCCGGGGGGATAGGCCATGGCTATCTCATAATCGCCCACGCTGTCGAGCAGGAATATTTCCGGTTCCCCGTCGATGGTACCGCGAAAGGCGAAGATGCCGTCCTTCTCGTGCAGAGGAAGCGTGGCGACCAGCATTTTATCACTGGGATGATATGACGTGGTTGTTGAAAAAATAATATCTCTATTGGGGTAATCGATCTGAACAAAAGCAAATGCCTTTATAAAGTCGCAACCCAATACTAAAGAAGCGTCAATGTTGTTGGCTGCACGGGTACGCCCGGTTGCTCCGGAATCGGACGGATAATTGCGAATCAATGCCCCCAACGGGCCGTTCACCGCTCTTATATAAAGCAGTGCCGTGTCAATATGCAGGTCCTCAATTCGCAGTCTGGATACTGCGGATAAGAATCCGAAATTAGTGTCATTTACATGTTCAGCCTGCATTGGAAAGGGAGGGGTTCCCAGGGGGATGGCGCCTATGGCGTGGGCAGTTTCGAAATCAACCCAGCTTGCGCGAGAACTGGTGTCCAGCATGGCCGTGTATTCCACAGGATGACGGCTTCTTATGTTGATCAAGGGCAGGGTGGACTGTCGCGATGAAACAAACGGCGCTGTTGCAAATCGATTCGCATGCAGCCTGTTTCCTCCGCTTACTACGGGGCCGGCATCGGAGCCATAAACAGTAAGCCAGAATTGGCGTGGATCCTGCGCCTGTTGGAAAAAGGCATGCAACTGTTCTCTGGTCAACGGTTGTTCTTCCACCGGCCGGGGGGTGGCGCAGCCTGAAAGAAGTGACGCGCCTAGAAGTATTGCGCTGCACCAACAGAAAAATCTACTCATATGCATGTGCGTACTATGCCACCGGCTTTCAGGGTGCGCAAGGGTTGAAGATGGCGTGGCGGACGGCTTGACCGTAGATCTTGGTTAATTCCGTAGTATCCTGTAAATTATGTCCTTACTCCATTATGGACATAATCGCACATGCAGTATACGGAGCAACTGTTTGCAGTCAAAAGGGATTGGCAGGGGGAAGAGTATCAGACAATAAGCGCCGCTGGTACGAAGATGTTACCGTCTACCAAGCGGCGTTGTTTGGAGTTATTCCGGATGTGGTCTCAATGTGGCCGTCTTTCCTTGTTTTCATATGGGAAGGCATGCCAGGCGGGAATTTTTTTGCGTGGGCTGGAGGGGCAACACTGATCTGGTATCATGCCACGCACAGCCTGGTGGTGGCCTTGCCTGCCTGTCTGATACTTGGGTTGTTTCGAAGGTCTTTATTTCTTCCTTCACTGGCGTGGCCCTTGCATGTGATAATGGATGCTCCCACTCACGGGATCGGGAAATTTCAAACACAGCCTTTTTTCCCGCTGTTGGATTGGGGAGTTACAGGCATCAACTGGTGGGAACATCCCGGTGTATTCGCCGGTTACTGGATCGCGCTTCCGTTGATATGGGTATTCATCAGGTTTTGGCGCAGGAGGGCTTTTTTCGGATGAAACCAATTGTAAGCTGTCCGCTTTGTTTGTCTTCGGGCGTTTCAGAATATCATGTTGACGATGTTCGATGTTACCTGCTGTGTGGAACGTGCGCGCTGGTTTTCGTGTCACCTGAATATCACCTGTCTCGCGGGGATGAGAAGGCCAGATATGAACTTCACGAAAACAGTCCCCTTGACAAGCGATACAGGATGTTTCTCAGCCGGCTGTTCGATCCCATGCTGGAACGTGTCCCGGCAGGGGGGCACGGGCTGGACTTCGGGGCAGGACCGGGTCCCACTCTCTCCGTGATGTTTCAGGAGGCAGGATATGAGATGTCTATTTACGATCCTTTTTTTGCCCCGGATCCGACCGTTTGGGACCGGACATACGACTTCATAACCGCCACTGAGGTTCTGGAACATCTGTATCGTCCCGGATATGAACTGGACCGGCTATGGTCTCATTTACGGACAGACGGATTTCTGGGAGTGATGACGCAACTTGTGATCGACCGGGACCGATTCACTAAGTGGCATTATACTTCCGACCCGACACACGTGTGTTTTTTTTCTCCTGAGACGCTCGAATGGCTGTCTGCGAGTTTAAATGCGCATATGACGCTTTTCCCCGAAACAGGTGTATGTCTTTTTCATAAGAGGAAATGAACAGTTACCCCATCCGGATCAAGATAAAGGCGGCGGCACACATCTTTTAGCCTTTCGTGAGGATGGGGTGCCGGAGTTATAATGCAGGGCAGCGGATTGCGGTTCAATATACAGGACCGAGAGCCAAAGCAAGGAAAGGAATGTTCAATGGAAGTGGAAATCATGGCATTATGCGATGCTGCAACTGAATCCGGAGGTAAACTCAACATACTTGGGGCATTCGACAGGATCAATGCGCGTCAGTTCCCCGCCGTGCACTCGCATTGCGCTGTCACTGTGCGCATGCGATTTGATAGAAACGAAGAGGGGCAACATCAGGTCAGACTGAATTTTGTGGACGCGGACGGGAAATCGGTAATGCCTCCATTGGAAGGGAAGATCGGAATAAAGTTTCCCGGCAATGTGCATTCGGTTTGCGCAAACATGATTCTTAATATGAACAGGATAAAATTCGACCAGGAGGGGCAATACGCAATCGACCTGACGGTGGACGGCAGACATGAAAAATCCTTGCCTGTCAACGTTATATATATTCCCGGAAAAAAGGGAAACGAGGGAAAACAGTAAAATGTTCAGAATGGATTATGACGCAGGGCCGAAGTGCGACGTGATTTTGAATCCCAGACGGCCTTGAAGTTTCTGTTGAATTCATCCATGTCTACGTTTTCAAAAGCTGTTCTGGTTGCCTGGTCGGGGTTTCCTGTTTGCCATAGTGCATCGGCATACCGGTCGGGGATTTTCTCGTGGTCATTCCAATCCTCCAGCGGCGCGGCCTTTCTAAGATAATAGACAAGCCCCCATGCCATGGCATAATTTTGTCTGCGCTGTCCCGAATGGATCTCCCTGGCATCATAAAACTCATCATATGATAGTTTCAAAAGGTCCCGAGCTTCAAACGACCCTTCCCTGCCGCCAGCCATTGATTCAAGTTCTGATGCGTACCTTTCGACTTCGTTGATGCGGATGCCGTCGCCCGTCATTTCGGCGCCCTCAAAGAAGGCGGCATGTCCTTCGTTAAACCAAGGGGATACACTCATGGCATCAAAGGCATAAAAAAGGTACTGGTGAAACGCCTCGTGATTAATGACTCCAGCCGTGCCTTCGCGCCTTTCCCTGCTGCGCCCGTGCGTGTGTGGCCGTATAACCAACTCCCTGCGGTTCGGCAACCATATGCCGCCCGTCCACTTATAATTTTCGCCGACATAGGCTACATAGTCATCATCGTCGCTGAATACACGAACCAGTCCAACCGCGTTAATAGCGCGTCGAGGGGGGATCATCCGTTCCCATATTTCGCGCAATGCTTCCAAGTCTTCCCTTACACGCTCAACAAATGACCGTTTACCTCCCGAGAGATCCGATACCAGCATGTAATTCGGAGTCTCCAGGTGCCACCATCCGGACATTCCCCGGATACTGTTTATTGCTGCTTTACGGCTATCCTCCCATTCCGGGGATACATCGTCCCCTGTTTCGGTTCTGGATGCGTCTTGTACACGGCGAGAGGCTGTCCTGTCAGTATGGCCGGCCCTCTGCATTGCCTGTAACGACCCGAGAAAGTCCCGTTCAAGCATTCGCCGTGCTGCGTCGTAATCCGTGCCGAGAACAAACTCGAACATTACGAAATACCATTGGTCATCATCTACCCCGAGTGCGCTGGGCATGAATTGGAATGCATATCCATGGCGTGGCCTGGCCGTGCTTTCAAGGTCAAACCGGACGGCCCTGCGCAGTCTTAGGCCGCGTGGCAGCAATTCCGGCGTTCCACGAACGCGCACACCGGTAAAATTCTCTACCCATAGGACCCATTCCTCTGTTGTTTCCGGAGTTCTGTCGCCATCGAATACCTGATGGAATTCCCGTCTCAAAACATGTTCACGCTCGAAGACATCGGGCATCATTGCATTGACCATGCCCAGAACCATGACGTTGCCCCTGGGATCTTCCCATCTACCCAGGTATTGCGAGGGGTACCAGAGATCTGCGGGGTCAAACATCTCCAGCACGCGGCCGTCCTGTGTTCGATATCTAAACACCTCAGGAGGTTTTAGTGGCACTGCCCTGGCATCGCGCAACCCCCTGAAAGCCAAGCCTTCATCGGGTATTTGAATCTCCCTGCCGAGTGAGGGTGTTTGCGCAACCCGGGCGTCAACCGTATTCATGCCGCAAGGCATTATAAACGCCAGCGATACCGAAATTATATACAGATACTTAACTGGAGTCATTGGCATATTCGTATGGGAACTTAGCTTCCATTAGTTCTCCATTCAATGCGCAAAACTTGTTTATTAAAAGGAATTTATACGGATTATTGTACGGGAATCATAACTGTCCGGTTAAAATGCATCACTTTTACTTGTACCGGAAGCAGTTCGGTTTTCCTCAAGCAACTCTTCTGCATAATGACAGGCGCTCCATTGATAAGGATGCACCCGACGCAGGCGGGGGGCATCCACCCTGCATTTGTCCCGCGCCCTGTGGCATCTGGTATGAAATGGGCATCCCGGAATCTGCCGGGTAGGGGATGGCATGTCTCCCTTCAGCACAATGCGCTTGCTTCCACCTTTTCGGGAATCCAATCCTTTACCCACATCCGGAACGGATGACAATAGAGCCTCGGTGTAGGGGTGTGACGGAAAACTGTATATTCTTTCTGATGAGCCGGACTCCACTATTTTACCAAGATACATAACCATTATGCGGTCACACATGTATCTGACAACGGACAGGTCATGAGCTACGAATAGATATGACAACCCCATATTTCGCTGAAGATCGCGCAACAGGTTAAGTATTTGAATCTGCACTGAAACGTCCAGGGCTGAAACAGGTTCATCGGCGATGATCAATGATGGACCTACAGCCAGTGCACGGGCTATACCTATTCGTTGACGTTGACCTCCGCTGAATTCATGCGGGTATCTTCCCAGGTATTCCGGGTTGAGCCCGACAGCGTGAAAGAGTTCGGAGGCCTGTTTGCGGCGCTGGGCCCTATCACCTCTCTTATGCACATGGAGCACCTCTTCAATAGCCTGTCCAACCGGCATGCGGGCATTCAGTGAACCATATGGATCCTGAAACACCATCTGCGCCTGTTTACGGTATTCCCTCAGGTTTCCTCCCCTGAGCGAAGTTATGTCATAACCTCCGAACAGGATACGGCCTTCAATGATTTCCACCAGCTTCATGACAGCCCGTCCCACCGTGGTCTTACCGCAGCCGCTTTCGCCGACAAGGCCGACGCTTTCGCCGCGTCTAACGGCAAGGCTTACACCGTCGACAGCGCGAACGGGCGCCTTATGGTGCCCGAAGTATACACGAAGATCCTCTACGCGAAGCAATTCCCCGTCCACGGCGCTGAACGGCATGGGTCTATTACTAATGCTCATAATTCCCTCCAGAAATGGCATCGGGACAACCATCCTTCCCGCACCTCTTCATCGGCTGGTTCCCTTTCGATACAAACTTCACGCCGGTAAGGACATCTGGGGTGAAATTTGCAGCCGGATGGCATGTCACGCGGATTTGGAACATTCCCCTCGATTCCCTCGAGCCGGCCTTCCACGCCATTCAGCCTTGGGACAGCGTTCAGCAACCCCCTTGTATACGGGTGACGAGGATGTAACAGAACATCCTCCGCAAATCCTGATTCAACGATGCGTCCTGAGTACATTACATGGATCCTGTGTGCCATTCCGGCCACCAAGCCCAGGTTGTGTGTGATCAGTAGAACGGCCATCCCCAATCGTTGTTGCAGTGAAGCAAGAAGCTCCAATATCTGAGCCTGTATGGTCACATCAAGAGCGGTAGTGGGCTCATCAGCAACTAGTAATTTCGGCCTGCAGGCCAGCGCCATGGCTATCATAACCCGCTGTTGCATGCCTCCGCTAAGTTCGTGAGGGTATGAATCCAGCCGGTTTGCCGGGTCCGGAATACCTACCAATCGCATAAGTTCAATGCTTTCATTCCTGATATTAAGACCTCTTCGGTGAAGGTGAAGCACTTCCCCGATCTGGTAGCCGATACGGAATACGGGATTAAGGGAAGCAGAGGGATCCTGAAAAACATATGAAATGTCATTCCCTCTCATTTGTCTCAGCCGTCTGGCGCTCATCTTCAGCACATCGTTGCCGTAATAATAAATTTCACCTCCGGCGTAGATACCGGGCGGTTGCGGCACAAGCCTTGCGAGCGCCATGGCAGTGACGCTCTTTCCGCATCCGCTCTCTCCCACGAGTGCGGAGGTTTCCCCCTTGTGGATGGAGAAACTTATCCCGTCCACTGCGCGGACCGGATCATGCTCATCGCCGAAGTGAACGCGCAGGTCCTTTACCTCAAGCAGGATGTTTTCTTTTGTCTCCATGTCATCATACACAGGGTGCGCAGGTCTGTTTTGAAATTATCAATATCATTATTTTCCCGTCCTCAATCTGGGGTCGAGTGCATCCCTAATGGCGTCGCCAAGCAGGTTGAACGCCAGAACTATGAAGAACAGGGCGGTGGTAGCGGCTGCCATTTCCCACCATATACCGTGCCAGAGCCTAAGTCGTGCGTTGCTGATCATGATGCCCCATGACGGTTCGCCCTCTACTCCTATTCCTAGAAAGCTCAGGAATACTTCTGTGCTGATGGCAGCCGGAAAGAACAGAGTGAAAGACACTATTACTACATGAAACACGTTCGGAAGAATATGCCTGAAGATAATCCGGAAATGGCCCAGGCCAAGTGCATGCGCTGCCGTTACATATGGTCGCTCCTTGTGCTTGATAACCTCGCCGCGAATCAACCTGCACAGTCCTACCCACATGGTAAGTCCTATACCGAGGTAAACCCCCAGGAGCCCCTGTCCCACCACCATGGCAATGGCAAGTATAAACAGGAGTCCGGGAATGGATGCAAATGTGGTATATATCCATACGATGAAATCATCAACTCGGCGGCCGAAATATCCTGCCATGCACCCCAGAACAACGCCTATAGGGAGGGCGATCAGCGAAGTAACAATCCCTACCATATATGCAATGCGCGTTCCCTGAATCATCCTCTGGAATACGTCTCTGCCTAGACCGTCCGTGCCAAGCGGATGCCGCATCAGGTTACTTATGCCTGTTACAGCCTGTTTCAGGGATGAGACTTCCTCGCCGTCATCAACTGCGAATGGAGAAAGCAGGAAACTCGGCGGCAGATATTGCAGTTCCATGTTAGTCCGCTGGTATGGCGGAGTAACGTCATGCCATTGATGCCACCGATAAACAATTTCACCGTACATAGCCACTCCGGTATACAGGATGACGACTAACAGACAGAACATCGCCAACCGGTTATGTCTCAATCGACTCCAGGCATCCGCCCACAGGGATTTTCCGGTCTGCTTGTCCCGATGGATCGCATGAGTTGTCATTCAGGCCTCCATTTCACGTGAATTGGGGGCTTGGCCTTTGCTTTCTGTCCGCCATGATCCTTCATATGTCGGTTCATTTCAGTTGCACTCTGGGATCTACCCATGCGTAGCAGATATCTGTCAACAGGTTGGCCGCTACATATAGAACGGCTCCGATAAGCACTATTGCGCGTATGACGTCGACATCTGATGAGTTTATCGCTTCTATCCCCATATAACCCAGTCCGGGTATGCCAAAGAAGCTTTCCAGCAACAGGCTGCCCGTATACAGAAAGGGAATGGCTATGATTATGTTGGTGATCACAGTGATCATTGCGTTCTTGAGGACATGTTTGAAAAGTACGCCGCCCCTGCCCATTCCCTTTGCAAAGGCTGTTCGGACATATTCCTTGTACATTTCGTCAAGCATGACCGTCCGGTAGAATCTGAGGTCCGTACCAAGCCCGCTTATTACCCCGATAATTATCGGCAGTGCAAGATAAGTGATGGTTTCAAAACCCCATACGGGGAACCAGCCAAGCTGATAAGCCAGCAGGTACTGGCCTACCACTATCCACACCAGATAATTTATACTCATCAGCGCCACCGCCAGCACGATGAACATGCGATCCATCATACTGTTTCTGTAGAAAGCGCATATGAGCGACAGGCTGATGGCCATGAACAATCCGACGAAGAAAATGGGGACTGTCAATTTAAGGGAAGGTCCTATCCCTTCCCTTATCATTCTGGTTACGGGTTGGTTGGTTACATGGGAAGTACCAAGATCCATTCTTGCCAGCTGCCTGATAAAAAAGACAAATTGAGAGTCAAGTATGTGGTCCGCCCTGCGTTCAAGTTCCATTGCCATGATTTCGATGGGGGCGCCTTCAACTGTCAGCCGCATGTTCAATTCATCCGGTTGTTCACCTGCATTGAAGGGAAGCGTGATTTTTCTCCACCGGTCGGAATACGGAATATCAATCCTTCTTTTCTTGAAGGATATATCATTCTCTTCGGATTCAGGTTTGTCATATATGAATGAAGCTGAACCGTCACTGCTGAGCCGGTACTCCAAGGTCCATCGGAAAGATGTCCCGGCGCGTGGTGGAAACGCAAGGGGGATGGCGTATTCCATGTCGGGCGCCAGAATAATATGCGAATGATCACGGTCGGTGTCCGGATGGTGTGTTACACCATCCACTTCTCTCCACGGTCCGGCATTTCGTTTGAAGTCGGATACTTCATAGGTTCGTGTTTCGGCCCAAAGGCCCAGTATGAGGGGCTTGTTGAAACCGCGGATCTCGTCGAACTCCTCTAGCATCTGCGGAGAAACATGACGGCCGAGTGTCATTAGAGCTGGGCTTCCACCGACGACATTGAACAGAACAAATGTTATGAGGATGACCCCGAAAACAGTCGGGATCATTTGCAGGATGCGTCGAAAAACGTAATTAAACACGGTTGATGGTTACCTTCCGTATTGTTCCAGCCATTTACGGCGCATATCCACATTGACGTTCAAATATTTTTCCATCCCATAGGGAAAGGCGTGAAGCGCATAATTTTCCAGCCAGGCGTGATGCAGTGCATAGTTCAACGGCGTATGGGAAAAAATCCAAGGTGAATCTTCTATTATCATGTCCGACATGCGCTGATATAATTCCGACCGTTCAGGGGAAATAGGCATCACCCTTGCCTTCTCATATAGTCTGTCGTACTCCCTGTTCCGGTATCTTGCATGATTGGGTCCTGGAGACCTGTTTGGCCAGTAGAACAATTGCAGAAAATTCTCTGCATCAGGATAATCCGCCACCCATCCAAGGGAAAACATCTGAGCCTGGCCCCTTGCTATCTTGTCGAGAAATGTCGGCCAGTTGTTATAGCTTGGCCGGATGACTATTCCTATACGGGACATGAAATCGCTGAACAACTCCACCTGTTGTCTTATTTCAGGGCTTTCGGCGGCACCTATTTCCAAGGTAAGTTGCAGGCGCCGTCCGGTTTCAGGATCGATTCCGTTTGGATATCCGGCTTTTTCCATAAGTTCCCTGGCCCGGTTAAGGTCGTATGGATAGGGGATCCCGCCTTCCCGGTATCCGTCCATCCCCTCCGGAATAGGGCCGGTAGGGCGGGTGATCTGATGGTTGAAGAATTCTATCCATTCTTCAGTATGCATCGCATGCGCCATTGCCTGGCGCAACCTTCGGTTTTGCAGGTCCAAGTCAGGATCATCAAGCTGGCCGACCACATTATCCTCCATGTTGAATCCGATATAGAAGATTGTCATGGCCGGCGCGGTCAACAATTCAACGCCTTTTTTCCTGAGGCTGTCCGTAAGCGCACGGTCCTCAGTGATTACGGCGTCGAAGTTGTCTCTGGAGATTCCGGATGTCTCAAACTGACCGCGCAGGAACATGAGCCACTGGGTTGAGCGATCCCTGACCACGTATTGAACAATCCGGTCAATAAAAGGGATTTGCTTGTTCGGATCCCGGTGCAGTCGGGTTTTATTGTTCTCCAAGCCGTTTTCCGCGGGATATGTCTCTATCCGGCCTGTTTCATCCCACTTTGTGTTGCGGACAAATTCAATACGGTAATTACGCTGCCAGTTTTCAAGCACGTATGGCCCCGTGCCCACCGGGTTGTTTACAAATTCTTCACCATAGAAATCTACCGCTTCGCGGGCCACCGCATATGCATAATGCATGGTCAGAATCCATGGGAGCTGAGGATAGGGGCGTTTAAGCTTTATTTGCAGGGTATGAGAGTCAAGAGCCTGAAGCCCTTCAACTTCCATGTCGTAATCCGTTGGGGTTCCGTCGGAACTTGCATCACGGAAAGCGTTGAGTCCGACAATCCTGTCATTGAAAGCCCACCACCCGGTGGATGCGTTTTTCACGTCGGCAACACGTTTTATTGCGTAGATGAAGTCATCCGCCACCACCTCACGCCCCTTGCCGCCGGTATCGACGAAGCAGGGGTCGTCCTGGAAATAGATTCCTGGACGTATTCGAATAGTATAAACCATACCGTTTTCGGATACTTCCGGTTTATCCACCGCAAGCAATGGTGTAATGCGGTAGGGACGATCCAGATAATGGTATTCGTACAGTCCTTCATATATGCGGGCGATGGCAAGCGAGGATGCGACATCTCCGGCCTTTACCGGGTCCAGGCCTCGAATACGGTTGGTCTCGGAATACATGACCACTTCATCATCGGTGTCGTATTGAAGGTCTTTTCCGCCGCACCCGGCCAAGGCGAACGCGATAGCGCATGCCGCCGTCGCCCGCCACAAAATAAAGCGATACGTTCGTCGGGAATGGCTCATGACCCGTTCGTCACCGGACGGTCATTATCGGTTTTCTTCCTGGAATGGATCGGCATGGAAGGAATTTCCTGGCTCGGCGTTCCGGGCACCGGAATCATCAGGGGTCTGATCCATGGGTGCGGTCTGCTCCCCGTTGTCAGGGCCTTCAATCGGCTGGGTGACAGGTGGATGGGTTCGTGGAGGAGGCATGTCTTCTTCATCCATGAGTGCTCGTTCAGGGCCGGCACCGGCCATAACCAGAGCCAGCAGGAGTGTATTCACCATGAATGCCGCCGCAAGAACTATTGTTGCCTTGGTCAGGATGTTCCCGGCCCGCGAACCAAAAAGGCTCTCGCCCATGCCCCCGCCGAATGCGGTGCCAAGTCCGCCTCCACCTTTGGATTTCTGCATGAGGATAATGGTGACCAGCAATAGGCAGATGATCACTTCTATTGACAGCAATATGGTTCGTAATATCATTTTTTCCCTGTGTCGGATTGAAATTGTTCAGATTGCACTCTTTACAATAGCTGAAAACGAGTTGGAGTCCAGACTTGCACCGCCGATTAGTCCGCCGTCTATATCCGGCTGGCCAAACAACTCATTAGCATTGGACGCCTTGACGCTTCCGCCGTACTGAATGCGTACTGACTGTGATACTGTTTCATCGGATATGCGTTCAAGTGTTTTTCGGATTAAAGAATGAACCTCCTGGGCCTGTTCCGGCGAGGCTGTTCTACCTGTTCCTATGGCCCAAACGGGTTCATATGCGACAACCGTTTCGATCAACTGCCTCTTGCCAAGCCCGGCCAGGCTCCGGCTGACCTGGGTTTCCACCACTGCATGAGTCCGGTTGGATTCGCGTTCTTCAAGTGTTTCGCCGACACAAACTATGGGGTGCAGGTTGGCCGCCAGTGCGGCGTGGACCTTCCTGTTCACCACCTCGTCTGTTTCATGGAAATGCTGTCTCCGTTCGCTGTGGCCTAGAATCACATAATGGCAGTACAATTCCCGCAACATCTCTGCGGAAATCTCTCCGGTGAACGCGCCGGATTTTTCCCAATGCATGTTCTGAGCGCCCAAATCGATGTGCGTGCCCGTGATGGAGTCTCCTACCGGTTTTAGAGCTGTGAATGGCGGGCAGAGCACCACATCCACCTCCCTGCAGTCAGCGAGTTCACGCTTTATATCCTCCA
>SLRP01000128.1 GCA_007130845.1 Kiritimatiellia bacterium
CATATATGCGCTCCTGCCTCCTATACATAAAGCGCAGGTACCAAGGATAACCTGAATCCGGTCTGGATTTTATACGGCTCATTTCCATATGCCTCCATGATAAATTAATGCATCTTCATATATCAGGCCTTCATTGCAAAGAAATGAAACAATTTTCATATTGCCCAATTCTTTCGCCATTCTGTCAACAATCATACTGCAAATACACATCTCGCACAGGCCCCGTACGATGATAAACACATTCATGTACCCCGGGAACAATTTCACGACTTAATGCCCTGGTGGAGAATTATCAGCCCCAGTTTGTACATTTATTGCACATGCGGGAAGAATTTTTTGAGTCCCAGTAAATTTCGTCGTTCAATCAAGGAAGGCAGTACGAATATAAATAATACAATCAAGCCTCCGGCGAGGCCGACTATCCAGATGGGCATATCAAGGTTTGCTCCCAGTGTGACAACCACAATTGTGACGGGCAGCATACCGAGAAGTGTTGCCAGAAGATAGGCCGGCATGCGCATGGCAGTAAGTCCGGCTGCATAACTGACCATTGCGAACGATACAATCGGCAGTAGCCTGGCCGCAAGAACGACGCCGAACAGCAGTCTATCACTGCACTGCCCGCAAAACGAAATGTGTCCTTTCAGCAACTTGGAGATTATTTTTCGCCCTGCGATACGGGCTATCCAGAAACTAATAGCCGCTCCTATCATCGCACCAAGTGTAGCATAGAACACACCCCATGCCGCTCCGAACACCAACCCCGACGCCAGCGTGATGGGAAAGGTCGGTATGGGGCCTATAACTACCGCGAGCGCCATTAATCCGGTCAACGACAGCGGCGCCAATGGGCCATGATCTTGAATTCGCCCGGAAAGTCTTTCCGGCTCTAACTCATATATCATTCCCGACTGCCAAACCCACCAACCGGCAACACCCAGAAACGCCATGATAAGGAACAATTTAAGCCAAGGTCGATGTTGGTGTTCTGCATGATCGTTCATTGGGATAAACCATATATAGTCGTTGTTATATTGAAAATATACGTGTCGAGGTCTCATGCGGCAAATACCGCAAAACTTCACCGGATACCCAAACGACCCTTCAGGATCAATATTCGGCCGCCTATATCCATTAACATTCTATGCGTCGCATGCCTCAACGGGTCCAAGCCAGCCATCTTTCGAAGAGCTTTTTAACGAAAGGAGTCAGGCGGGTTCGACTGTACTGATCCCCGAGCTTGCGTATGGCTTCAGACTGTGTTGGATAGGGGTGTATTGTTGAACCAATTTTACCTAATCCGAGCTTATGCGTCATCGCAAGCGTGACTTCTGAAATCATGTCGCCGGCATGCGATGCCACGGCTGTAGCGCCCAGAATTTCATCAGTTCCCTTCCGCGTATGGACCCGCACAAAACCCTCCGTCTCATCTTCCAGGATCGCACGATCCACCTCGTCCAGTTTCTGGGTAAATGTATCAATTTCAATTCCTTTTTCCTCTGCCATCTTTTCATTCAACCCGACATGGGCAAGTTCCGGTGCGGTGTATGTGCACCATGGGATGGTCAGGGCACTTGCTTTGGCTCGACCCTTGAACAAGGCATTCTGAATAACAATTCTGGCCATAAAATCGGCAGCATGTGTGAACTGGAACGGCGAACACACGTCTCCTGCCGCATATATCCTGGTATTGGTTGTCCGGAGACGATCATCAACCTGAACACCCTTCTTGTGCGCCTCCACGCCGGCCGCCTCAAGGTTTAATGAGTCGATATTAGGGGCGCGGCCGACAGCTATGAGAAGTTTATCCACAACAACATCGTAAGACTGCTCGTGGGAGGACAATATGATGTGAATACCGTCCTCTTCCCGGCTTAACTGTACATTCTTGCCACAGCAAAGGACTTTAACGCCGTCACGGACAAGAACCGACTTCACTATTTCCGAGGCGTCAGGATCTTCATTGGGAAGTATACCGTGCATTGCCTCGATTAGAAAAACTTCAGACCCGAAACGGGCGAAGGCCTGGGCCATCTCGGTTCCTATCGGTCCGGCCCCGATGACGCCTACACGCGGCGGAAGTTCTGTAAGTGAGAATACGCTTTCGTTGGTAAGATAATCCACGTCGTCGAGACCCGGGATAGGAGGAGCCGCAGCCCTGCCGCCAGTTGCTATGACGGCCTTGCTGAATTTCAGTGACGCGCCGCCAACCGAAATGGAGTCCGGAGAAGTAAACCTGCCCTCCCCAAGAAATACGTCCACTCCAAGATTGCTGAAACGTTTGACGGAATCGTGATGGCTGATCTGAGCGCGGATACGGCGCATACGTTCCATGACTTCGGGAAATTGCACATCGTACCCATCACGCAGATGCACACCCAGGCGCGAGGCGTCCCTGACATGAGCGGCCCGGTGAGCCGCACTAAGAAGACCCTTAGATGGCACACAACCTACATTCAGGCAGTCTCCGCCCATGAGATCTCTCTCAACCAAAGCCACTTTGGCACCAAGTCCGGCGGCGGCGGCAGCTGTGACCAATCCTGCGGTACCCGCTCCAATAATAACCAGGTTATAGCGGTCCTCGGGTTCAGGATTCGCCCATTCAGGCGGATGCACGTTGCTTTCAAGCTCCTTATTATATTTATCCTTGGGCTGCATTTGAATCAGCTCGCTCATGATCGACTCCCATCTATGTTCTAGTTATTGTCTCCATGCCTGTTGGACAGCTTGAGCCACTCCGGACGCAACTTTTTTATCCAGTGGATCCGGCAAAACACACGCGGCAACCGGATCCGAAACGATGTCGGCAAGTGCGCCTGCTGCGGCAATCTTCATTGCATCGGTTATTGTTGTCGCTTCGGAATCCAGAGCGCCCCGAAACAGGCCGGGAAATACAAGCACGTTATTGATCTGATTTGGAAAATCGCTTCGGCCAGTCCCAATCACCGCTGCTCCAGCGTTCCTGGCACGTTCCGGCATGATTTCCGGATCAGGGTTGGCCATGGCAAAAATAACCGGATCATCAGCCATCACCCTGACATCCTCTTCCTGGAGCAGGTTCCCCTTGCTGACCCCTATGAATACATCGGCTCCTGCAAGCGCGTCACGAAGGGATCCTTTACGGTTTTCACGGTTGGTGAAGACAAGCAACTCCTGCTTAATTGGAGGCAGTCCGTCACGCCCACGATGAATGATACCTTGCGAATCACAGATTATCACATCTTTGACCGGGGTGCAGACGTCCCGATGCTGGCCTATGCAGCGCAATAATCGAGAAATGGCAATACCTGCAGCACCGGCCCCGTTTATAACCACCTGCAGATCCTCCATGCGGCGTTGCGTCACACGCGCGGCATTGATCAGTCCGGCCAACAGTACAATTGCCGTGCCGTGCTGATCGTCATGAAAAACCGGAATGCCGAGATCTAAAAGACGTTTTTCAATCTCAAAACAGCGTGGAGCGGAAATGTCTTCAAGGTTGATTCCGCCAAAAACAGGCGAAATAAGACGTATCGTATCAACAATTTTATCGGAGTCCTGCGTATCAAGACACAGGGGCCATGCATCGATGCCCGCAAATTCCTTGAAAAGCATGGCTTTGCCTTCCATCAACGGCTGAGCCGCCAACGGTCCGATATTTCCCAACCCCAGCACGGCTGACCCATTAGTAACAACGGCCACAGCATTGTTCTTAATTGTCAGAGCCCTTGCTTTACAGGGATCTTCTGCTATAGCTTCACATGGCGCCGCGACACCGGGTGTATAGGCCAGACTAAGATCTTCCGGCGAATTAATCTCCATACGGCTGGAAATGGAGACTTTTCCTCCTAGCCGATAATGCATCTCCATACTGAGTCTTCCTACTGCAGTATCCAAAGTTTTCGTCATGATTTCTCCATTCATGGTGTTCTAATCACCAGATTACGGATTTCCGTCATGTCCTCCATTGCGTAGCGGACTCCTTCACGGCCCAGGCCGCTTTCCTTCACGCCGCCATACGGCATGTGATCCACGCGCCAAGAGGGTACATCGCCGATGATAACACCGCCGACTTCGAGCCGGTCCCATGCTTCCAGCATATGGTAAATGTCCCGGGTAAAGACCCCGGCATGGATGCCGTACGCGATGTCGTTTACGTCGGCGAGAGCGTCGGAAAAATCGCTGAACGAGCTCAGCACGGCCACGGGCCCGAACGCCTCCTCAACGCACAGTTTTGTATCCTTCGGTACGTTCTCGAGCAGAGTCGCCTCCAGGATCGCTCCGTTGCGTCCCCCGCCACACAGTATCTTTCCGCCTCCATCTACCGCGTGCCGGATCCATTCCTCCAGCCGTTGCGCCTCCTTCTCAGCGATCATAGGGCCGATGAATATCTCCTCGTCTTTCGGGTCGCCGCTTTTCAGTTCACGCGTGGCTTGCACAAGTTTATCCATGAATGCGTCGTATACCGCTTCATGCACAATGATGCGCTGGACCCCGATGCAGCTTTGCCCTGATTGATAGAAAGCACCGAATATGATGCGTTGTACGGCGTCTTCTAGGTCGGTGTCGGCATCCACGATGCATGCTGCGTTGCCGCCCAATTCGAGTACCACCTTTTTCTTTCCCGCCTGGTTCTTCAGTTTCCAGCCGACCTGGGGCGATCCTGTAAAACTCAACAACTTGATGCGCTCGTCCATAGAGAAAGGATCTACATCTTCGATGCTGCAGGGCAGGATGGAAAAGGAGCCTTTGGGCAGGTCCGTTTCCGCCAGGATCTCGCCGATGACCAGGGCGCCGATGGGTGTGCGGCCGTCGGGTTTAAGAACGAAGGGACAACCGGCGGCAATGGCCGGCGCGATTTTGTGCGCGGCCAGGTTCAGCGGAAAATTGAACGGGGTAATGAATGAGCAGGGGCCGACGGGCACGCGTCGTGTGAAGCCACGATAGCCTTTCGATTTTGGATTGCGCTCCAGGTTCATGACTTCGCCGTTGAAGCGCACGGACTCCTCCGCTGCAATTCGAAACGTGTCTATCAGGCGAGCCACTTCGCCTCGGCTGTCCTTGATCGGTTTGCCCGCCTCGATGCACAGAGCCATGGCCAATTCCTCGGCGCGTTCCTCAAAGCGAGCCACGGCGTGCTCAAGCACGGCCTGGCGCTCGTAAGGCGGCATGGCAAACAGGGCGGGTGCTGCTTCCACCGCCGCCTCAACCCCGCGATCGATCGCCCGGGGACCCGCCAACGCCACGCGCGTGGCCGTCTTGCCTGTGTATTTGTCCGTCACCTCCAAGTCCGTGTTGGGCTGTTCGGGTTGGTTGGCCAAATAGTAGGGATATTTTTTCTTCATGCCTTATTCCTTCTCTTCTCCATATCTGGCTCGCATTCGTTCATTCCTCCAGATTGAGCGCCTTGCTTTGCTCAGGGATTGTCTCGTGCAACAAACGGCTGTTTTCTGAGTAATCCACCGGAATGTCTATCAGGTGGACTCCTGAGCCGTCCAGGCACTCGGCCATCAGAGGGATCAACTCGTCCGTATTTTCCAAGCGGTGTCCGGTGGCGCCATAGGCCCTCGCGTATGCAACGAAATTCGGGTTCCGGAAATCCAGGCCGTATTCCTTGAAGCCCATGTGTTCCTGCTTCCATTTGATCATGCCGTAGGCGTTGTCATTGAGTATCAGAACAACAAGGTCGAGTCCTAGCCGAACGGCGGTCTCGAGTTCCTGGGAGTTCATCATGAATCCGCCGTCGCCGCAGATCGCCATCACCTTCCGATCAGGACGGACCAGTTTGGCAGCCATGGCCGATGGAAGTCCGGCGCCCATGCTGGCGAGTGCGTTGTCGAGCAACACTGTGTTCGGGCAATAGGCGCGATAATTGCGGGCAAACCAGATTTTATAGATGCCGTTGTCGAGAGCTATAATATCCTCGCTACCCATAACCTTCCGCACGTCGGCCACCAGGCGCTGGGGCAGGACGGGAAAGCGCGGATCTTCGCCACCCTCAAAAATGTGGTTCCGGATGGCGTCACGCAAGCGCAAAAACGGTCTGAAATTCCAGTGAGCCTGCGGTTCCAGCTCCTGGTTGAGTTGCCAGATGCTGTTGGCGATGTCGCCTACCAACTCCACTTGCGGGAAATAGACTGGATCGACAGCAGCCGATGCAAAATTTATGTGAATGACCTTGCGTTCGCCTGTAGTCATTACAAAAGGAGGCTTTTCAACGGCATCGTGGCCGACGTTCAGGATCAGATCGGACATCTCGATGGCGCGGTGCGGGAAATCGTCGGCTGAAACGGCCGCGTTGCCGAGGAACAGATCATGATGTTCATCGATGACGCCTTTACCCATTTGTGTGGTGATGAAGGGAATCCGTTGCCTGTCCACAAACGCCCGCAACATCTTGGCGGTAAGTTTACGGTTTGCTCCGGCACCGATGATCAGGAGAGGCCGCTGTGCCTTGTTAAGCAAATCCAGTGCATGGCGCACAGCCTTAATCTCGGTGACAGGTCGTCGCGCGTAACTGGCCACCAGCGGTGTTTCGTCCGTATCCTCACTGGCTATATCCTCCGGCAATTCCAGATGGGTGGCACCGGGACGTTCCTCCTCGGCAACTCGGAAGGCCTCACGGACACGCGCCGGTATGGTTGTAGCGCTGACGATCTGTTTGGTGTATTTGGTGATCGGGGTCATCATGTCTACCACGTCGATGATCTGGAATTGCCCTTGTTTGCTGGTCTTGATAGGTTTCTGGCCTGTGATCAGCACCATCGGCATGGCGCCCAGTTGAGCGTACGCGGCCGCCGTTACCAGGTTGGTTGCGCCGGGTCCGAGCGTGGCAAGGCAGACGCCCGCCTTACCGGTAAGCCGTCCGTAGGTAGCAGCCATGAAGCCGGCAGCCTGTTCATGACGGCTCAGCACGAGTTTGATTTCTGATCGCGATAGAGAGTCAAGAAAATCCAGGTTTTCTTCCCCGGGAATCCCGAACACATATTCCACGCCCTCATTTTCCAGCGCCTTGACAAACAGGTCGGAGGCCTTCGCCATATCACACCGCCCCGTATGCCGACATGGCTTCGGCCACGCGCACGAAGCCTCCTATGTTGGCCCCGTGTACATAGTTAACCTTGTCGCCGTTCTGACCGAACTTAACGCACTGCTCATGGATATTTTTCATGATAGTCTTCAACTTCTGATCTACTTCCTCCGCGCTCCAGGAGAGGCGGAGCGCGTTCTGACTCTGTTCCAGCCCGGAGACCGCCACGCCGCCCGCGTTAGCGGCCTTCGATGGCGCGTACAAGATGCCCGATTCGACAAACGCGTGGACGCCGTCCAGTTCCGTCGGCATGTTGGCGCCCTCGCAGACCACCTGCACGCCGTTGTCCAGAAGGGTTTGGGCCTCGTCAGTGCTGATTTCGTTCTGCGTGGCGCATGGCATTGCGATGTCGCAGGGCACGTACCATGGTCGTTCGCCGGAATGAAACTCCACTCCCGGGTATTTTTCTGCATATTCGTTGATACGGCCGCGCCGGTTTTCCTTGAGATCACGGATGAATTCGAGTTTCTCCCCGTCAAGCCCTTCTGGATCGTGCACGAAACCCGAGGAATCGGACATAGTTAGCACTCTGGAACCCATATCGATCAGTTTCTGCGCCGCATAAATCGCCACATTGCCCGATCCGGATATCACGGCTGTCTTGCCTTCCAGAGAATCTCCGCGAGTCTTCAGCATCTCTTCCGCGAAATATACACAACCGAATCCCGTGGCCTCCGTACGCACGTGACTGCCGCCGAAAGAGAGGCCCTTGCCGGTCAGTATACCGGTGACGCGATTTTCAAGTCTCTTATACTGCCCGAACAGATATCCTATCTCACGGGCCCCTACCCCTATATCGCCCGCGGGCACGTCGGTGTCTTCACCAATGTGCCTGTGCAGTTCAATCATAAGGGAATGGCAGAACCGCATGACTTCGTGCTCACTCTTACCCTTGGGGTTGAAATTCGCACCGCCCTTTGCGCCACCCATTGGAAGACCCGTAAGACTGTTCTTGAATACCTGTTCGAATCCGAGAAATTTCAAAACGCTAAGAGTAACGGAAGGATGAAAGCGCAGGCCTCCCTTGTAGGGTCCGATGGAGTTGTTGAACTGCACGCGCCATGCCCGGTTCGCGCGAAATCGTCCTTTATCGTCTTCCCATGTAACCCTGAATATTAGAACGCGGTCGGGCTCCGTCATTCTCTCAAGGATTTCTTCCTGTTGGTACCGTTTGTTGTCGAGCACAACCGGCATTACCGATTCAGCCACTTCCCTGACGGCCTGATGAAATTCGGGCTCATCGGGGTTTCTCTTCACGAGTCCCTTCATGAATCTGTCTACCGCGTTGCGTGTACTGCTTTCTGCTGTGCTCATAAGACTCCTGGAATGCAATAACTTGACAACCCTACTAACGTTGCAACCCAAAAAGTGAAACCAGTTACCAGACCGCGATATATATGCTCCCGCCGGGTAGCAGGACCCCAGCGGGAGCATCAATAAATGCGGCCAATCAGGAGAGAATGATTGTCCGCGCAGTCTGGATCAGAAGTGGAATCGCAATCCCAGAAGTATGTTATGGTTGGTATCCTTCAGTTTAGAGTTATCGGCGAAGATGTCTTCGCTTGCTAACTCGAACAGATATGACAGAGTGAGAGCGGTATTCCTCGCCAGGAAGTATTTACCGCCTACCTCGCCTCCAAGCACGAACGCATCCGAGTTTGACAGCCCGGACGGCTCGCTGCGGTTATATGCTCCTGATACACCGATAAACGGAACAAGAGGCCCGGCGCCGACAAGGTTGTATTCTCCATATAAACCAACACCCCAGCGCGTATCCACGTCGTTATCCGCGAATGATCCGAACGTACCCACCTGGATGCCGTCTGCGACGTACTTGCCTGCCCTGAGACCGACGTTGACATCGGTTCCAACAGCGCTATCGAATTCCACATTGCCCTGTACGCCGAACTCCCTGGATCCTTCATGCAGTGCTTCTGCAGCATAAGCATACGTTCCAAGGATCAACACGGAGAGTATGGCTGTAATGCGCGTGATTTTCTTCATAACTTTTCTCCTTTTTTCTTTCTGCACGACCAACATGGTCGAGCCTCTATGTGTGCGAGAAGGGGCACCCTATATTTATTCCCCCATCTTTTATTAATTATCCATTACAGCCGGTTGAAATGCTTAGGGTTGACTCATATCGGTCATTTCCTGCATCGCATGCATAGGGTTACGGATAGAAGACTGATACTCCATCCAATGCGCCAGCCGTTAATTTTTCCAGGTGCTCAATGTATATTTCGGGTCCCCCCGCCCTGTAGCCAGTTCGTCCCAGTTCATCACCCTCCGCACTCAAGATCAGTATAGTAGGAAATCCAATTATGCCGTACTTTTCAGCAAGCTTTCTGTTCTGCTGCTTGACGGTATCAGATTGCGGCTTGTTACGCGGGAAGTCAGCCTTGAATAAAACCAGATTACTCGCGGAATAGTTCTGGAACTCCTCTTTTGAGAACACCTTGTTATCCAGCCTGATACACGGAGCACACCAGTCAGATCCTGTAAAATTAATCAATATAGGAACATTCCGTGCCTCCGCTTCAGCCCTGGCCTCTTCAAAATCCATCAGCCAGCCGTATCCGGCAAATAGGCGGGACCCACCCAGCAGGATCAATGTCAAAATGGCAATATGCTTATTCATATTATTCTCCTTGTATATGGGTTAAAACTTGATCAGCCTTTTCGTTTACGCACCTGTTATTTACTGTATGAGTGCCGGGGTTCGTAATATATTCCTCATTAGGCCCGATCGAGCTTGCGCAAGACGCGTTGAAATGTGTTATGGCGATGTTATGGGGACACAGAAATAGTGTCGTCTTTCGTCCATGGCGCGCAAGTTCAAGGCTAGATAGGCACGGATAAAAGGGGGATGGGGTGCGTGAGCGGAAATTTGAACACGGAACCGACTGAATTTGTGCCTGAACTAAGATGAATGCGTTGTTTTTTGTCGGTTTCCACCGGATTTGCGCGCAACCGTGCCATCCCCTGGATGTCCAGATTTGCTTCGGGTCAGCGTGTTCGTGTGATTGAGGGCTCTTCCGGTGTGTCAGCCGGTATCCGCAGGCCGGGGACGGCGCCAGGCGTACAGCCGGCGCCCGTCCATATCTTCCAAGCGGGCCGAACGGTGCCTGGCGATGGCCTCTTTCGTATTGTACAGGCGCATCACGTCGGCGATGAACAGGTTTGACCCGATCACGAGCCCCTGCGTCCAATAGCGCACGCGGCGCTGAACGCTGGTTGCCACTCCTGTGTTGGGCATCTCCTCGAACCAGGCCTTGCCCGCCAGCGCTTTTTCCATGGCCTTCCTGATTTGCGGCAGGCTGTTGAACCCGAACAGGTCGCGCAGCATCGGCAGCGCGAGGGTTTTTACATTGGCTGCGAACGGGTGCCGCCCCGACTGCCGCCAGGCGCCGTGCGAGCAGAAACGGTAGTCGCACGCCTGTTCGACGATGTGGGCGCGCACCGCGTCGTTTTCGATATATGTCCAGCACCCCCAGACCGCCGGCCCGTTTTCCAGCACGGTGTGCTTGAAGCGGTCCGCCCATAGCGAGCCGCGGCGGCGCACCGGGTTGGTGCGGTTGTACCATACGGTGAAGAGCTGCTGGAGGTGGCGCATGAACCAGCTGATATCCCGGCTGCGGGCCTGCCATGCCCGGCAGGCCGGGCTGTCGGGCTCCAGCGTGCGTTTGCAATTGTGAAAGGCCTTGTAGCGCCGGCACATCTCCTCCGCAACCGGTTCCCCGGCCGGCGCATGGGCCAGTATGTGGAAGTGATTGGATAGCGCCTGGAAAGAGACCACCCGGATGCTGTAGAGCTTGCTGATCCGCTTGAGTATCCGCTTCTCCGTGCTATCCGCTCCGTTCGACAGGGATCTGTCGAGTTCAACGTGCCTTCTACTCGATTTGACATCGGCAGCGCCAAAAGATTACATTATGTTCCTTCATTTCAGGGCAGGAACGGCTCATGGACATTAGGAAGGCAAAAAAGAAACCGGGCGGCCGACTTAAGATCGGCGACGATTGGAATGCGATCAATATCATCGCGCTCTCACAGAACAATCCTCTCAAGGCCGTCGCTGAATTCGTCGAAAACAGCATCGACGCCCACGCGCGCAACATCACCATCACGCGCGGCCGGGAAAAGGGAGCGCACTACCTGCGCATCGTGGATGACGGCGACGGCATTCCGCTCAACGGGGAAGGCCTGCCCAATTTCGATTACGTTGCCACGCATATCTGCGACTCCATCAAACGCCAGTTGCGGCGGGAGGATCGAAAGGGGATTCAGGGCGAGTTCGGCATTGGCTTGTTGAGTTTCTGGACGGTCGGCGAAGAGTTGGTCATCACCTCCACCGGCACGGACGGGCGCGCGTACCAGATGCACATGCGCAAGGGAGAACCGTCGTACCGTGTGACGCAGAAACACCTATTGTTTCAGTCCGAGGGCACGGAGCTTAACATCCGGCCACTATTATCCGGCATTCGGACCTTGAGTGGCGAGAAGATTCAATGGTACCTGGCCTCCGAGCTGCGGGACCGTATACGCCATTCGGGTGTACGCGTGGAGGTCATTGACCGGCCCGCGCGCAAACAGTATAGCGTCGAGCCGCGCCAGTTCGGGGGACGGCTTCTGCACGATCTGCCGCCCGTCAAGGGGCCGTCGGGCGACGCCTATCTGGAGTTGTATTTGGCGCCGGCGGACCCTTCGCATCGGGTCGGACTATACCGGTCCGGCACGCGAGTCCTGCCGGATATCGCAACGCTGCACGCCTTTCAGCGCGAGCCGTGGACCTCCGGTTATCTGGAAGGCATCGTGGACGTCACCTCTCTGAATCTTACGCCCGGCACGCGGGACGGCATCATCCTGGACGATGCCTTCGCCGCGTTCGCCGACGCGATAGCGCCGTTGGAAGAAGCATTACGCAAACATGTCGAAGAGCAAAGGCGGGCGGAAGAGGAGCGCGCCAGCCGGCAGGTGCTCAAGTCGGTGCAGAAAGCCTTGCGCGAAGCGTTGCTGGGTTTGCCGGCCGAAGAATACGACTGGTTCGACATCCATAGCGGGCGCGGGCGTTCGGATCGGCCGGGCGCGGCCGTTTCGCCGGACGATTCGGAGGGTGAGGGGAATACGCTTGAAACGCCGCGCCAGAAGCAGTTTTTTGAATTCGCCGGCCCGCTGTACAGCGTGCGTATTTCGCCCGCCTCATGCCAGTTAGCCGTGAATGCGCAACGCAACTTTCGAGCGGTAGCGCGCGACCAGAAACATTGTCTGGTGGAGGAGCAGGTCGCGTTTCGCTGGAACGTGCTGGAGGGCCCCGCCGTCCTGGACACGGCGGAGGGCGAGATCGTTTCGTTGCGCGCCAGATCAGAGCCCGGATTGTGCCGCCTGGAAGTGATCGCCACGCAGGGGGACCTTTCGTGTCGCGGCGAAGCGTTTATCACGGTCACCGATTCTCTGTTGGACGATGCGACGCCCGGGGCGGAATACCGGCAGGGCCTTCCGGGATACACCTACCGCCGCGCGCCTGGCGAGGTCTGGCGTTCGCGCTACGACGCCGAGAATAATCTCATCGTCATCAACAACGGCCACCGGGATTTCGTTTTTGCCTCCCGCAACAAGGCGCTGAAACTGCGGTACATCTGCCGCCTGTTCTCCAAGGAGCTCGTCCTTAAGAATTTCGCGGGGTATCCCGCCGACCAACTGCTTGAACGTATGCTCGAATTGACGCTACATACGGAAGAGCATCTGAAGTAGCGGAATACCGCATGGAAGGATGCCCGGTCCGCGCAAGCGCGGCCCCTGCGGCAACATGCTGAAGATGTTCCCCACAACATTGACAGTCCAGCATGATCCGGTCATCCCCGCTGGCCGTTCACATACGCGGCCGTTAGATCGCGAACTGGCGCAGTAAACAGTCGTTCTGTTTCGCCGCATTCCACAAGACATCCCATGTGATCCCGGCTCCAGAAGAAAGCGGTATAATCGGAGATGCGCCGCGCCTGTCCCAGATTGTGCGTGACCACCACGACCGTCAGGCGATCTCGCAAGCCCACGATCAAATCCTCGACCACCGCGCTGGACAACGGATCCAACGCACTGCACGGTTCATCCATCAACAGCACCTCGGGATCAAGCGCCAAGGCGCGAGCGACGCATAACCGTTGTTGCTGCCCTCCGGAAAGACGGAACGCGGATTGCCGCAAACGATCCTTAACTTCATTCCAGAGTCCTACCTCGCGTATGACCTTCTCGATACGCTCCCTTCGCTTTGATCGCGAGTGCCATCCGTGCTCGCGCAACGGCAGGTCAATGTTGTTTTCAATGGATAAAGGAAACGGATTAGGCTGCTGAAATATCATACCCACTCGCCGCCGCAATTGAATCAGATTCGTACCTGCAGTGTATATGTCCTCGCCGTTCAGCACCACCCTGCCCCGTACCGCGCATCCTTCAATACGGTCGTTCAGCCTATTCATGGCGCGTAACATGCTTGATTTACCGCAACCAGACGGACCAATGATGGAAAAGATGAGTTTGCGTGGAATGGAGAGTGTTGTCTCGCGCAGGGCCTGATGACCGCCGTAAAAGATGGCAGTATCTTCGAGATGAAGATGTGCGTTTACCGACAGGGCGGCGGGACACGTTGTGTGCTCCTGTTGTCTGGTGAAGTTGGGTGTTGTCATGTTTTAATCAACCTCCTGTACAATCCGTGATGCGTAAGCCACACCGCCATCCCGTTGATCAGTATCAGCAAAGCGATAAGTGTCAAAGCCGACGAGTACGCGTTGGCCGATCCACCGGTGACGTTCATGGCCAGATCATAAATATGCACTGACAATGCACGACCGGAATCGCTCAATGCTCCCGGCATACGGTCCACATACCCGCTGGTAAAGATCAAAGCGGCTGTTTCCGCTAGGGCGCGGCCGATGGCGAGAATGACTCCTGCCATTATGCCCGGCAAGGCGGACGGCAAAACGATGCGCAACAGTGTGCGGGTGCGGGTCATTCCCAACGCATCGCCTCCGGCGCGATACGATTCCGGTACAGAGCGCAATGCCTCTTCCGTAGCGCGCACGAAGAGCGGCAAGGCCATGCAGGCGAGAGTCAACCCGCCGGACCAAATCGAGAGCCCCATACCTAGATAGATGCTGAAGAAGGCGTTGCCGAAAAGGCCGAATACTATCGATGGCATACCAGCCAGAACATCGAGAGAAATACGGGCAAAGCGCGCGAAACGCGCGCGATACGGTAACCATTCCGCCATCGCAACCGCAGCACACAAGCCGAGCGGGATCGTCGCCGCCAACGCCACAAACAGAATAAGACCGGTGGAAACGAGCATAGGGCCGATTCCGCCTTCGCGTCCGGCCGAACGCGGCGCTTCAGTCAGAAACGACCACGACACACCCGCCAAGCCGTAACGTAACAGATCAAACAGAATCAGCGCAAAAACCAGAACGACCGCCCAGACGGCCGCCTGCGAAGCGGCCCACAAGGCGCGATCGCGTCCGCAAGATATGGTCGATTCATGCGGCATACGGGTCACGCTCCTTTAATAGAGAGGCGGCCAGCACCATGACGCCGACTGCGATGGCGAGCATTAGACCTGTCACAAACAGAGCAGATCGATGGACGTCCATGGCGTACGCCATTTCCAATGCGATATTTGCAGTCAAGGTGCGTATTGGGTCGAACAGTGTCGACGGAGTGCGCACGACGTTTCCACACACCATGAGAAGCGCCATGGTTTCACCCA
>SLRP01000108.1 GCA_007130845.1 Kiritimatiellia bacterium
CCGTCGCAAGTTTCTGGCCACAACGCTTTTGCGCGCGATAGGCTACGGTACAGACGAGGAGCTCCTCAAGTTGTTTTATTCATTTGAAAAAATCAACTTGAAGGAAATGCCCAAGGAAAATGATCTTGAGTTCAGGGTGACGCGGGGTGATGTAATAGACGCCGATTCCCAGTCTGTTCTTGCCCGTTCATATGAACCGGTCACCAAGGAGCTGGTAAAGCAGATGAAGGCTGCCGGCTTTAAATCCGTGGACGTGGTTAATGTCGCCTGGGACGAAGGCATTCTGCTGAAGAGCATCCAGAAGGACACCGCCAAATCAATGGATGAGGCATTAAAGGATATCTACCAGAAAATGCGGCCTGGTGACCCTGCTACCGTTTCAAATGCCAAGCAGCTTATCAAGCGGACATTTTTCGATGAACGCAGATATGACCTCGGGAGAGTCGGCCGCTACAAGATTCTTCAGAAGCTGGGTCTGGATAAGAATAATGACTCGCGGGTTTTGCAGACGGAAGATCTCGTTTCGGCCATTAAATACCTGATCAATCTCCGCATGGGAGAGGGGACCATTGATGATATCGACCACCTTGGCAGCCGCAGAATTCGAACTGTAGGAGAGCTGCTGGAAAATCAATGCAGGGTGGGGTTGGCCCGAACTGAGCGGCTAGTCAAAGAGCGTATGACCATCTTTGACACCAGTGTGGAAAAGCTGACTCCACAGAAACTTATCAATCCGAAGGCGTTGTCGGCGGTAATCAAGGACTTTTTCGGCAGAAGTCAGCTGTGTCAGTTCATGGACCAGACCAACCCCCTGTCGGAACTGACTCACAAGAGGCGGTTAAGTGCGTTGGGTCCGGGCGGACTAAGTCGGGAGCGCGCAGGTTTCGAGGTGCGCGATGTTCACAGCAGTCATTATGGGCGCATATGTCCTATTGAAACTCCGGAAGGGCCCAATATCGGTCTTATTTCATCGCTCAGTACCTTTGCAAGGGTGAATGAGTTTGGTTTCATTGAAACCCCTTATCGCAAGGCTAAGAACGGGCGTGTTTCCGGTGACATTGATTTCCTAAGTGCCGATGACGAGGAGCGTTATGTCATAGCTCAGGCCAACGCCCCTTTGGATGAATCAGGCCGTTTTGTTAGAGATACTGTCCTGGTTCGTTATCGCGGTGATTTTCTTGAAGTGCCCAAGGACCGGGTTGATTACATGGATGTGTCGCCTAAGCAGCTCGTAAGCGTGGCTGCGAGTCTTATTCCCTTCCTTGAGCATGACGATGCCAACCGGGCGCTTATGGGCTCCAATATGCAGCGGCAGGCCGTGCCTCTGATGATTACGGAGCGCCCATATGTCGCGACCGGAATTGAGGAGCGGGTATGCAGGGATTCCAAGGTTTTGGTAACGGCTTCCGAGCCTGGTAAGGTTGCGAAGGTTACGTCCAGTGAAGTGGTTGTATCCAAGACTGGAGACCGACCGAACAAGAAGACGCCCAAAAGCGATTACCAGGTCTATAGTCTGCGAAAGTTCATGCGTTCCAACGCCGGAACCTGCTTCAATCAGAAGCCTTTGGTAAAGCTCGGTCAAAAGGTAAAGAAGGGTGATGTACTTGCCGATGGCCCGGCAACATCGCAGGGGGAGTTGTCGCTTGGCAGGAATGTGATGGTGGCCTTCATGCCGTGGTGTGGTTATAACTTTGAGGACGCCATTCTCATCAGCGAAAAGCTTGTGCGTGAGGATTATTATACTTCCATTCATATAGAGGAGTTCGAGTGCGGCGCCCGTGACACCAAATTGGGCCCTGAGGAAATTACCAGGGACATACCCAACGTTGGCGATGAGGCATTGAAAAATCTTGATTCGGGAGGCGTGATTCGTATCGGCGCGGAAGTAAAGCCCGGCGACATTCTGGTTGGTAAAATCACGCCTAAGAGCGAAACGGAATTAGCCCCCGAGGAGCGGTTGCTGAGGGCTATATTCGGTGAAAAGGCCGCGGATGTTCGCGATACCTCTTTAACGGTTCCCAGCGGCGTTGACGGCATAGTAATGGATGTCAAGGTGTCCTCGCGCAATCCGGTTCAAAGGAGTACGGTGTCCGCGGGAGAGAAGCGCAAACAGCTGAAACAGCTTCAGGATGATTACAAGGAGCGTAAACAGAAGCTACATGACGACCTAACCGAATCTCTGAGCAATATTCTGCTCGGCGAGAAGATCCCGCTTGACGTTGTGGACATGGAAACCGGTGGAATAATCATTCCGGCAAACAGGAAGATTACCAAGACACTGTTGCGTAAGCTGGCGTCAGCGCACGACCACATTGAAATTGATCCGAGTCCTATACAGATCAAGATCAAGGGTATAATCAACGAATACTCCGCGAAGTTTGCTGAGCTTGAGGAGGAGCAGGATCGAGCTGTGGACCGCCTTGAAAGCGGGGACGAGGTTGATGCCGGAATTATCAAGCAGGTGAAGGTCTACATTGCAAGCAAGAGAAAGCTGGCTGTGGGTGACAAGATGGCCGGCCGTCATGGAAACAAGGGCGTAATAGCGCGTATCATGCCGGAAGAGGACATGCCGTTTCTCCCCAGCGGAGAGCCTGTTGAAATTGTGCTGAATCCGCTCGGTGTGCCATCGCGCATGAATGTGGGACAGGTCCTTGAAACACATCTCGGCTGGGCATGTGAGATACTGGGTTTGTACGCGTCTACTCCTGTGTTCGATGGTATCTCCGAGGCAAACATAAGAAAAATGCTTCATGAAGCCGGATTGCCCGAGCACGGCAAGACCGTTCTTTATGACGGTCGGGACGGAGAAGCGTTTGACCAGGAAGTTGTGGTAGGAAAGATATACATGATGAAATTGCACCACCTGGTGAGCGACAAGATCCATGCCCGTGCCGTGGGTCCATACTCGCTTGTAACCCAGCAGCCTCTTGGCGGAAAGGCCCAGTACGGAGGACAGCGCTTCGGCGAAATGGAGGTCTGGGCCATGGAGGCGTACGGATCCGCCTATGCGCTTCAGGAACTGTTGACCGTGAAGAGCGACGATTTGAACGGTCGTACGCAGATTTACGAAGCGATCGTTAAGGGCGAGAACTCGCTGGAGGCCGGAGTGCCGGAATCCTTCAATGTCCTTTTGAAGGAAATGCAGAGTCTGGTGCTGAACATGCGGGTGCATCGACACAACGAATAATTATTTTACCTGGAGAATGAGCGATGTCTGAACGGGAGGGAGCTAAATTGGAACATACTGATGCCGCCAAATTGCTGGGTGTTGATCAGGAACTGGGGTATGACTACGCCAGTATAACACTGGCATCGCCAGAGACGGTTCGATCCTGGTCGCATGGAGAGGTGAAGAACCCGGAAACCATTAATTACAGAACATTCAAGCCTGAAAAGGGCGGGCTGTTCTGCGAACGTATTTTCGGGCCAACAAAGGATTGGGAGTGCGGATGTGGAAAGTACAAGCGCATCAAGCACAAAGGAGTGATCTGCGACAGGTGCGGCGTCGAGGTAACTCTGTCCCGAGTTCGACGCGAGCGCATGGGACATATAGAGCTAGCGGTCCCCGTATCTCATATATGGTTCTTCAAGTGTACCCCCAGCCGAATGGGACTGGTGCTGGACATGACCGCCCGCGCATTGGAGCGGGTTCTCTATTATGAAGACTACATAGTCATAGATCCAGGCGACACGGCCCTGGAGAAGAAGCAGTTGCTCAGCGAGATAGAGTACCGTGAAGCGCAGGATAAGTATGGTGAGGGGTTCACTGCCAAGATGGGCGCCGAAGGGGTCCGTGAACTAATGCAGGAAATCGACCTTGATGCCACGCTGGTTGAACTGGAGGCCAGTATGGAGTCAACCAGAAGCAAGCAGATTAAAACCAAGCTTACAAAGCGCATAAAGGTGCTTGAAGGCTTCCGCAAGAGCAAGACCCGCCCTGAATGGATGATACTTGAAGTGCTTCCGGTTATTCCCCCTGATCTGCGACCGCTGGTTCCCCTGGAAGGCGGCCGCTTTGCAACGTCAGACCTGAACGATCTTTACAGGAGGGTGATAAACCGCAACAACCGCCTTCGTAATTTACTGGCTCTGAAAACGCCGGATGTGATCATCCGAAATGAAAAACGCATGTTGCAGGAGGCTGTTGATGCGCTATTCGACAATGGGCGCCATGGACGGGCGGTGACGGGTGCGGGCAACCGTCCTCTGAAGTCGCTGAGTGACATGTTAAAGGGTAAGCAGGGTCGCTTTCGTCAGAACCTTCTCGGCAAGCGGGTGGATTATTCGGGACGTTCCGTTATAGTAATCGGCCCCGATCTTGAGTTGCACCAGTGCGGGCTGCCCAAGAAAATGGCGCTGGTTCTGTTTGAACCTTTCATCATACGCCGACTGAAGGAGCTTGGCGTGGTGCACACAGTGCGCAGTGCCAAGAAGATGATCGAGCGCGAAGCCGACGAAGTATGGGATATACTGGAGGAGGTTACGCATGGCCACACTGTCATGTTGAACCGTGCGCCTACCCTTCACCGTCTGGGAATACAGTCGTTCGAGCCCGTATTGATAGAAGGTGAGGCCATACGCGTGCATCCGCTTGTGTGTGCGGCATATAACGCGGATTTTGATGGCGACCAGATGGCCGTGCATGTTCCGCTTTCAGTGGAGGCACAGCTGGAGTCACGGCTTCTCATGCTGGCGCCGAATAATATTTTCTCTCCGTCCAGCGGAAAGCCGATAACCACGCCGACGCAGGATATCGCGCTGGGATGCTATTATCTGACCAGCGAGTCACAGCATGACCGCATAGCAAAACGTATAAAACAGAAGGAGCCCGGCGAGCCGGTCCATCTTCCGATACTTCTTGACCCATTCGAGGTTCATACGGCGGTTGAAGAAGGGGAACTCAATCTGCATGACAGGATACGTTTTAAGAATCCAGATTATCAGCGTGAAACCCTTTACGGCGACTCTGACTCGTCGGTTATTGAAACCACCGTCGGACGCGTGTTTTTCAATGAGGTCTGGCCGGAAGGAATGGGTTTTGTCAACAAGACGGTGTCCAAGAAGATCACGGAAGAATTGATCATGGAGTGTTACCGCCTTGCCGATCAGGAAGAGACTGTGCGAACGCTGGATCGCTTGAAGGAGTTGGGTTTCGAGCATGCCACTCGCGCAGGCATCTCTATTGGAATGGACGACATGACCGTTCCATCGGAAAAATCGGATATTATCGAGCAGGCGCGCAAGGATATCGCGGTCGTGGAATCCCAATATCGCAAGGGAATAATCACCGACGGAGAACGTTACAACAAGATCATTGATATCTGGACGCATGTCACGGATGAAATCTCTTCCGTGATGTACAGAAAGATGGAGTACAACGATAACCGGGATCACCTCAATCCGATATTCGTCATGGTTGATTCCGGTGCGCGCGGAAGCAAACAGCAGATTCGGCAGCTTGCGGGCATGCGGGGTCTGATGGCTCGTCCTTCCGGGGAAATCATTGAACGCCCCATCATATCCAACTTCCGGGAAGGTCTTACGGTGCTTGAGTATTTCATAAGTACCCACGGCGCTCGCAAGGGCCTTGCTGACACCGCTCTTAAGACGGCAGATTCCGGATATCTGACACGCAAGCTGGTGGATGTGTCACAGGACATAATCGTCGTTGAGCAGGATTGCCATACGCTGAACGGTATTGAGATCAAACCGATTTATGAGGGGGACGAAGAGCTGGTTCCGCTTGACTCGCGTATTGCGGGCCGTACTGCGCTTGACGATATTCGGGATCCGGTTTCAAAGGATATCCTGGTGGCTGCAGGGCAGGGAATAGATGAATCTTCCGCTAAAAAAATTGCGAATGCGGGTTTTGAGTCCGTCCGTATCAGAAGTGTGCTTACATGCGAATCAAGATTCGGTTGTTGCGCTCGGTGCTATGGACGCAATCCCGCAAACGGGCAGCCTATTGCGCTCGGGGAGCCGGTAGGAATCATAGCGGCGCAGTCAATAGGAGAGCCCGGCACGCAGTTGACCATGCGCACCTTTCATATCGGAGGCACAGCCGCCTCTGTATTCAAGCAGCCCCAGATTGTGGCAAAACACGACGGCATTGTGCGGTATCATGACTTGAGGGTCGTATCATCCCTTGATGGAAACTATACCGTCCTCAATAAGAACGGCGTTGTAGGAGTGTATGACGAGGAAGGTCGTGAGCTTGAGAGGCATACCATCGTCATAGGAGCTGTAATTTCTGTTCCGGACGGCGGAGTGGTTAAAAAGAAAGAGAGCTTCGTGAAATGGGATCCTTACAATGTCCCGATCCTGGCCGAGAAGGAAGGGATTGTCCATTTCCATGACTTCATAGAGGGGGTTACGGTTCGGAAGGAGATGGACGAATCTACCGGCATGGAAGGCACGGTTGTCATGGAGCACAAGGAGGATCTGCATCCTCAAATTGTCATAAAGGATCCTGAAAGCGGGGAAACACTTAATTACTATTCAATCCCGGCCGGAGCGCACGTGATGGTTGAGGAAAACCAGAAGATGCCTGCGGGCTCGCTCCTTGCCAAGAATCCAAGGAAGGTTTCAAGAACAAAGGATATTACGGGTGGATTGCCCAGAGTTGCCGAATTATTCGAGGCCCGTTCTCCGAAGGATGCAGCGGAGATTGCAAAGATCGACGGTGTAATCGAGTTTGGGGGAATTGTTCGAGGCCGTCGTAGAGTGCTGGTTCGGGATCCTGTGACGGACGAAACGGAGGAGCACGATATCCCCATGGGACGCCATATAGTCGTGTTCCAGGGAGATCATGTTCGCAAGGGACAGCAGCTCACGGAAGGACCTGTGGTACCTCAGGAAATCCTGGATGTATGCGGTCCTCAGGAGCTTCAGGAATACCTGGTCAACGAAGTCCAGCAGGTTTACAGATTGCAGGGAGTGGAAATCGGAGATAAGCACATTGAGATTATTGTGCATCAGATGTTGAGGAAGGTCCGTATTACCGATCCCGGGGATACTCATTTCATATGGGGGGAACAGGTGGAGAGGTATGCATTCCAAGAGGTCAATGAAGCGGCAATGGCTGAGGGCAAGCGCCCTGCGGAAGCGTCCCCTGTGCTGCTTGGTATTACCAAGGCTGCCTTGGAAACTGAGAGCTTCATATCTGCCGCGTCGTTTCAGGACACTACACGCGTATTGACGGATGCGGCTACTCTGGGGCGAATCGATCATCTTAGAGGTTTCAAGGAAAATGTGATCATGGGGCACCTCATCCCAGCAGGGACCGGGTTCAAAATGTACAGGAATATCAAGCTCGTTCCGTTGGCGGAGCCGATCACGGCGGAAGAATTGCTTGGCGATGACTTCCTTGAGGAGAAGAAGTTGTCGTAACTTATCTTTCTGTTGCGTAAGCTCAACGGGATCTGATAGGATTTTCTCTTCGTTTTTTCATTAATAAGAGGTAATAACTATGCCGACGATAAATCAATTGGTGAACAAGGGCCGGCGCGAGATACGGAAAAAAATGAAGTCTCCGGCCTTGACTAATTCTCCTCAGAGACGGGGGGTATGTCTACAGGTAAAGACGCAGACTCCCAAGAAACCAAACTCCGCGCTCCGCAAGGTCGCTAGAGTGCGGTTGACCAACGGGTACGAAGTGACCGCCTATATCCCGGGAGTGGGACATAACCTGCAGGAGCACAGCATGGTTCTGGTTCGTGGCGGTCGTGTTCCGGACCTTCCCGGTGTGCGCTATCACATAGTGCGTGGTGCCCTTGACAGTCTGGGGGTCGACGGAAGACAGCGTGGTCGATCCAAGTACGGCAGCAAGAAGCAGAAAGCCAAAGGATAATACAATGGCGAGAAGACGAAGAGCGGTAAAGAGACCCCGGGTATCGGACGCCAAGTTCAACAGTGAACTGGTAGCGACCTTTATAAGCCATATGATGAGGCGTGGAAAGAAATCGGTTGCAGAGCGGCTGGTGTATGGCGCTTTGAACGAGATAAACAAGGAAACCGGTGAAGAGCCTGTAGAGTTTCTTTCCCAGGCCCTGGATAATGTAAAACCCCGCCTGGAAGTGAAGTCCAGGCGCGTGGGCGGAGCGACATACCAGGTTCCGGTAGAAGTCAGCGATGCCCGTCAGATATCGCTGGCCCTGCGATGGATCGTACAGTTTTCAGGTGGACGCAAGGGAGTGCCAATGGAGCGTGCCCTTGCAATAGAGCTCATTGAAGCGCATAAGAATCAGGGTTCAGCAGTCAAAAAACGGGAAGACACCTTCAAGATGGCGCAGGCAAACAGGGCCTTTGCGCATTACCGTTGGTAATCAATTGAAAATGCTTAACGTGCTGGAACATCCTAAAAAGTCGAATGTTGAAAAATCCGACCGGCGTGAGGCGGAAGGGCGGCGGCGTCCTCTGTCAAGGATCCGGAATATCGGCATCATGGCTCATATCGATGCCGGAAAGACAACCACTACCGAGCGAATGCTTTTTTACAGCGGGCGGGTTCATAAGATCGGGGAAGTGGATTCCGGCACGGCCACCATGGACTGGATGATACAGGAGCAGGAGCGGGGAATTACAATTACCAGCGCTGCCACTACATTCTTCTGGCGGGATCATCAGGTCAATATTATCGACACTCCCGGCCACGTGGATTTTACGGTGGAAGTTGAACGCTCGCTAAGGGTTCTGGATGGCGCTATAGGTGTTTTCTGCGGCGTGGCCGGTGTTCAGCCGCAATCGGAAACAGTGTGGCATCAGGCCGGAAAATACAGAATCCCCTGCCTGGCTTTTGTAAACAAGCTGGACAGAAAGGGCGCTGATTTTGACAGGGCTTTGCATGATGTCCGGATTAAGCTGGGTGCTCCAGTTGCAGCCGTGCAGATGCCCCTGGGCGCCGAGGAGAGCTTTCAGGGGATCGTCGATCTCGTTGATATGAAGACAGTGTCGTTTGATGAAGGCAGTAAAGGGGCTCGCCTTGATGTGTCCGGTATACCGTCTGAAATTACTGCGGAAGCGGAAAAAGCGAGGTCCAGGCTGGTGGAGGCGGTTGCAGATGTTGATGAACGTGTCCTGGAAATCTATCTTGAGAATCCTGACGTACCCGCGAACGAGCTTCGTGCCGGCCTGCGCAGGGCGACTCTTGCGCTCAAGATTGTTCCGGTTTTTTGCGGGTCTGCCCTGAAGAACAAGGGAGTGCAGCCGCTGCTTGACGCGGTTGTCGAGTACCTTCCATCTCCCACGGATGTTCTCCCAATCAAGGGCCATCATCCCAAGACCGACGAACTTGTCGAGCGTGAAGCGGATGATTTTAAACCCATGAGTTCGCTTGCATTCAAAATTGTCACGGATCCCTATGTGGGACGCCTCTGTTTTGTCAGGGTTTATTCCGGTGTATTGAAGAAAGGTCAGAATGTTTTCAATCCCAGAACCCGGAAAAGGGAGAGGGTGGGGCGTATCGTGCGCCTCCACGCAAAGCACCGCGAAGAACTCGATGTTCTGTATTCCGGGGAGATCGGCGGACTGGTAGGCTTGAAAGAGGTAACCACCGGGGACACTTTGTGCGCTGAGAATCAGCCGGTGTTGCTCGAACGCATTGATTTTCCGGAGCCTGTAATATCCATGGCGGTCGAGCCACGCAGCCAGGCCGACAAGGAAGCTCTGGCAGAAGCGCTGAAATCCCTGTCTGAAGAGGATCCAACATTCAAGGTTCGCATAGACGAGGATACCGGCCAGACGATAATCAGCGGCATGGGCGAGCTGCATCTCGAGATTCTAAAGGACCGGATGTTTCGCGAGTTCAAGGTTCAGGCCAAGGCTGGAAAGCCGATGGTTTGGTACCGGGAGTCCCTTCAGAAAGCGGCAAGGGGAGAACATAAATTTCAGCGCGAGTTTGGAGGCACCCTGCAGTACGGTCATGTGTGTCTGGAGGTTGCCCCGCTTTCTCGCGGGTCGGGCACGACAATTGAGTTTCAGGTGTCCAATAATGTCATTCCAGAGGAATTCCGGGATGCAATTCAGGCCGGGATTGAAGACGGTCTTGCAACGGGTGTTCTTGCAAATTACCCTGTCGTCGATTTGGATGTAGGAATCGTCGGGGGGAGCACGAATCCCGACTACTCTTCTGAACCCGCGTTTCGAACTGCGGCAGTCATGGCGTTGCGGGATGCGGTGCGGGCGGCCGGGCCTGTCCTGCTTGAGCCCGTCATGGATTTGGAAATTCTGACACCGGAAGAGCATTTCGGAGACGTTCTTGGCGATTTAAACAGCCGGCGCGGACAGGTGAAGGCGGTTAATCCGCGAGGTGTGGTGCAAATTATACACGCAGATGTTCCGTTGGCGGAATTATTTGGTTATGCAACTGCATTGAGATCCTTGACTCGAGGCCGAGCTACGCATAGTATGCAGCCTCGCAAGTTTGAAGTAGTGCCGGAATCCATCCAGCATTCCATTCTTCAGCACTGAGAATCATTATGAATGATCAACGTATACGAATTGGATTGAAGGCTTATGATCATCGAGTGCTCGACGCATCGACGTCGGACATTGTTGAGACGGCCAAGCGTACCGGAGCCCGCGTTGCGGGTCCTATTCCCATGCCCACAAGAATTGAAAAGTTCAGTGTGAATCGGAGTCCGCACGTGGACAAGAAGTCGATGGAGCAATTTGAGATTAGAACCCATAAACGCCTGCTGGATATAATAGATCCTACCGCGCGAACCGTGGATGAGTTGAAGAAGCTCAATCTGCCTGCCGGCGTTGATATTTCGATAAAAATTTAATAGGTGCAGGTAAAGGCGGAGGGCGAAGGCTTTCCCTAAGGGTGCGTTAGAAACCCGGCCAATAAAAGGTCTGAGTGTTAAGAAAATGAACGGAATAATCGGAAGAAAAATTGGTATGACGCAGGTCTTTGACTCGGAGGGCCGTCAGGTTCCCGTTACAGTCATAGAGGCGGGGCCTTGTGTTGTAGTCCAGCGCAAGACTCGTGAAAAGGACGGCTACGACTCTGTTCAGATCGGCTTTGGAGATCAAAAGGAGCAACGGCTTGCCCGGCCCGAGCTTGGGCATCTAAAGAAGGCGGGTGTTGCCCCGGTTCGTCGTCTCAGGGAGTTCCGGCTTGATGAAGGCGAGGAAATGAATCCCGGGGATGTTGTGGGCGTGGATGTATTGGAGGGTGCGACACACGTTGATGTTATAGGTGTATGCAAGGGCAAAGGTTTTCAGGGGGTGGTTAAGAGGTATGATATGAGCGGAGGACGGGCGACTCATGGATCTGGAATGCATCGTCGTACCGGATCCATCGGAATGAAGGTTTCGCCCGCCCGGGTCTTCAAGGGCAAGAAAATGCCCGGTCATACGGGTAACGTCAGGACAACCACGCAAAATTTAAAGGTTGTTGATATAAGGAAGGATGATCATGTTGTGCTGGTTATGGGCGCTGTTCCGGGCCCGAACGGCGGCATGGTGATTGTGCGCAAGGCAATTAAGAAACCATTTGAGAAGTCATGAATACGATTCCTGTAAAAAACATGAAGGGCGAAGACGCTGGAGAATATGCCCTTCCCGGCGGTGTGCTTGAGTTTGAGAAGGGCGAGCATGCCGTATACGAGGCGGTGGTTGCTCATCTTGCAGCCAAGCGTTCGGGAACCGCTTCCACCAAGGGGAAAGGTGCGGTGGCAGGCAGCGGCGACAAGCCCTGGCGTCAGAAAGGGACAGGCAGAGCCCGGGCCGGCTACAGCCAGTCGCCTGTCTGGCGTGGTGGCGCCGTAGCTTTTGGTCCGCATCCGCGAGATTACCGCAAACCGTTGAATAAGAAAACGGCCCGGCTGGCTTTTCGCCGCGCCTTCAGCGATAAAACGGCATCAGGCCAGGTTTTGGTTCTTGAATCATTTGTTCTGGATAAACCGCGCACCCGTCTGGTATACGAGTGTCTGAAGCGTCTCAATGCTACGGCAGGCGCACTGCTTGTGATGGACTCCCTGGATGATTCTGTTGTGAAGGCTGCCCGGAATATCCCTGATTTAGAGATTACAACGGCACGCGAGCTCAATACCTATGTATTGCTGCGAGCCCCTGTAGTGATTGTGGTAAGGGCGGCAATGCAGGATTTGGAGAGGCGATTGAAGCCCATTGATCGGCGGAGGACTGCTGGATGAAGGAAGCCAGGCAGATAGTTCATACGGTACTGGTCACTGAAAAGGGAACCAAGCTCAGTGAAACCGAAAACAAATATGTTTTCAAGGTGCACCCGGGGGCTAATAAGCTGGAGATAAAGAAGGCGGTGGAAGAGCTGTTCTCCGTACGCGTTCGAAAGGTGAATACCATGATCCGGCCTGGAAAGAGGAAGCGCGAGCGCACCATGCATTACGGCAGTACGCCGAGCTGGAAACGCGCTGTGGTCACCTTGAGTGAAGGGTATACGATCGAACTGACTTGATATTTGAGAGACTTTTATGGCGATAAAGAAATATAAACCTACGACTCCAAGCCGGCGTTCCATGACCGGGTCCTCCTTCGAGGAGATAACCCGAGATCATCCGGAGAGGTCCCTTGTCAGTCCCCGCAAGCGGAAGGCAGGGAGGAATGTTTATGGGCGGATTACCGTTCGTCATCGCGGCGGCGGTCACAAGCGCAGGCTGAGGGCTATAGATTTCAAGCGGGACAAACACGGGATTCCAGCGAAGGTGGCCGCTATTGAATACGACCCAAATCGATCGGCCCGAATAGCTCTGCTTCATTACAGGGACGGGGAAAAACGTTACATCCTTGCACCTCTTGGCCTTAAAACGGGTGTAACGGTAATATCCGGTCCCGGTTCAGAGGCGGCTGTCGGCAACGCGCTGCCGCTGTCCGATATTCCTCTCGGTTTGCCGCTGCATAACATAGAGCTTTCGGCCGGTTGCGGAGGGCAGCTTGTGAGGTCTGCCGGACAGTCCGCGCAAATGATTTCCAGAGAGGGCAAGATGGCCAACGTCAGGCTGCCCAGCGGGGAAATCCGCAGGGTCGCAGTGAAGTGCATGGCAACAATTGGCCAGGTTGGGAATTTGGAGCATGAAACAATTACTCTGGGCAAGGCCGGGCGTTCACGCTGGAAAGGCCGCCGTCCCACCGTGCGCGGGGTGGTAATGAACCCCGTTGACCATCCCATGGGGGGTGGAGAGGGTAGATCCTCGGGGGGAGGGGACCCTGTTTCCCCGTGGGGAAAACAAACCAAGGGCAAGAAAACCCGCTCAAGGCGGAAGCCATCGAACAAGTTCATTGTACAGCGCAGGAGACATAAACGATGACGCGTTCTCTAAAAAAGGGACCCTATGTTGATCTGAAGCTTCAGCGTAAGGTGGAAAAGATGAATCAGTCCGGATCAAAAAGGGTTATACGTACCTGGTCCAGGCGGTCAATGATTCTGCCGGAGTTTGTCGGCCATACCTTTGCAGTGCACAATGGCAAGACGCATATATCAGTCTTTATTACCGAAAACATGGTAGGCCATCGGTTGGGTGAATTTGCGCCGACGCGTACATTCCGTCGCCACGGCGCGGCAACTGATAAAACCGTGGCATTGAAGTAGTGGGTGATCATGGAAGTAACAGCTACAGCTAAATATGTGAGGATTGCGCCCAGGAAGGCCCGTGACCTGGCTCGAGAAATGAGCGGATGTTCGGTCTCGGACGCATTGCGCCTGGTCGAGTTCAGCGAGCGCAAGGCGGCATTTCTCCTGGGGAAAACGCTCAAGTCTGCGATAGCGAATGCGGAGAATAATCACGACGCCTCGGCTGAGGATCTGTATGTCAAGAATGCGCTGGTTGATAACGGGCCGGTGATGCGTAGATATATAGCAGCCGCGCGGGGTTCTGCAAAACCTATTTTGAAACGAACAAGCCATATCCGTATTGTCCTGAGCGACGAGCCACCGGCGAAAAAGGGCAAAGCCCGCCGCCGGTCGGTTAAGAAAGGAGAATGATTTGGGCCAGAAAGTAAATCCCATAGGCATGCGAGTGTCGGTTACCCGTGATTGGGGATCCCGATGGTTCGCCGGAAAAAAGGAGTTCGGCGGGCTCCTGCACGAGGATGTCCGGATCCGCGAATTCATCAAATCGCGCCTGAAGGACGCGGCCATAGCCGATATAACGATCGAGCGTTATGCGAACAGGGCCAGGGTGACTTTGCATACAGCCCGTCCCGGAATTGTGATTGGTCGTAAAGGGCAGGACCTAGAGCGGGTTCGTGAAGAACTTGCCAAGGTTACACGCAGGGAGATTTATCTGGAGATTCGCGAGGTTCGGAATGCGGATACCAATGCCCAGCTGGTGGCGGAAAACATTGCCACGCAACTGGAGAGGCGTGTGTCGTTTCGCCGCGCGATGAAACGCGCTCTGCAGGTTACAATGGAGCTGGGAGCCCAGGGAATCAAGGTGGCGGTCTCAGGAAGGCTTGGCGGTGCGGAGCTGGCCAGGCGCGAGGAATACATGGAGGGCAGAGTTCCATTGCATACCCTGCGAGCGCTCGTCGAGTACGGCTTCGCGGAGGCCAACACGACGGCGGGAAAGATCGGCGTGAAAGTGTGGATATGCAAAGATCCGGAAAAGTCCGGGGATGAGCGGGGAAGATAAGATATGCCTTTGATGCCCAAAAGAGTTAAGTTCAGAAAACAGCAGCGCGGCAGCCGCAAGGGTATTGCCTCCGTAGGTAATACAATTGCTTTTGGCGAATACGGCCTGCAGGCGCTGGACCGTGCCTGGATTACAAATATTCAGATTGAGGCCTGCCGTGTGGCCATCAACCGCGCCATGAAAAGGAA
>SLRP01000235.1 GCA_007130845.1 Kiritimatiellia bacterium
ACCAATGAGTCGATGCCTTCAGCCATTTTCTTCGACATGATGCTTGCCGTTATTAACGGTATGGAAGGCACGGTAGCGGTCACATCGCGCAAGGCATACAATTTCCTGTCGGCCGGAGCCAGTTGACCCGTCTGTCCGGTTATTGAGCATCCGCATTCATGCAGTACTTCAACGAACTCCTTGTCGGACAGGTCGGTACGGTATCCCGGAATGGATTCCAGTTTGTCCAGTGTTCCTCCGGTTATACCCAGGCCGCGTCCTGAAATCATGGGGACGGCAACGCCGCAGCATGCGATCATGGGCGCAAGGAGAAGCGACACCTTGTCGCCGACCCCGCCCGTAGAGTGTTTGTCCACCTTCGGAATTGTTATGGATGATGTGTCGACCAGGTCCCCGGAATTCAGCATAACATCGGTAAGGGTGGCGGTTTCATCAAGAGTCATTCCCTTGAAATATATCGCCATGGCCATTGCAGCCATTTGATAGTCGGGTATATCCCCCTTGGTGTATCCGATTATGAAGAATTCCAGTTCTTTCCGGTCAAGTTCATGCCCGTCCCGTTTCTTCTCGATAATCCATTGGGGAATCATGAGGTCAAGGATACCTGCGCAGCTGATAGGTGTCAATGAATGGGGTATCCGTTCAGCGTTTAAGAAAGCTTTGTCCGCGGGGCATAGGGCCTATATTGAACAAATCGGCTATGGATTGGGCAACGTCGTAGAACCCGACCCTAAGGCCGAGGCTTTCGCCGGGCCGGTCCGGACGATACACGAGAAGCGGAACATATTCCCTGGTATGGTCTGTGCCCTTGAATGTCGGATCATTGCCGTGATCCGCCGTTACAATCAGCATGTCGTTCTTATTCAGTCGGTCGATATAGCCGTTCAGCCATAGATCGGTACCGGCAAGTGCCCCGGCGTATCCTCGGGGATCCCGGCGATGGCCGTATTCCATGTCGAAGTCGATGAAATTTGCGAAAAACAATCCGGTATCGTTGTCCGTTGTGAAGTCGGTTAATGCTTCCTGTGTCGAGGCTGTATTGCCGGTGTGTCTTGATTCGGTTATGCCGCGATGCGCTATGATGTCTTCTATTTTGCCCACGGCATACACTGGGATCCCGGCGTCCTTTGCCACTTCGGTAATGAACGGTTCGGCGGGTTGAAATGCATAATCCTTTCGGTCATGTGTGCGCTTGAAAGTTCCGGGCTTTCCTGTAAACGGCCTCGCTATTACGCGTCCAATCCTGTGCGGGTTGCACAGCTCCCGGGCAATTTCGCATGAACGATATAATTCATCAAGAGGCACTACACCAACATGCGCGGCTATCTGGAATACCGAATCGGCGCTGGTGTAGATGATGAGCGAGCCTGTCTCCATATGTTGATTTCCAAGCTCGTCAATAATTTCAGTGCCGCTCGCCGCGTAGTTCCCGATGGTTTTCCGTCCGCAGCGCCTTTCAAATTCACCGATTAGATTATCAGGGAATGACGGAGGTCCAGGGGGAAATCTGCTGAATCCGGGAATCATCTCAAGGCCTGAAATTTCCCAGTGGCCTGTTATGGTGTCCTTGCCTTCTGAGACTTCCTGCATGACTCCGTAAGAGGCAACGGGTTGATTAGAAGGTTTGACGCCCGCTATTGGCATTAATTCCGGGATAAGGGATGTTATGCAACCCAGCCCCATCGATTCCATTACGGGGAGATTCAGCCCTCCGACCGCTCTTGCGGTATTCTGGAGTGTCGCGGAACCTTCGTCTCCGTAATGAGCCGCGTCAGGCGCCGCGCCGATTCCAACGGAATCCAGCACTATAAGAACAACACGCATGTTTTGATTGTCGACACCCCCCCCCTTGCTGTCCGGATTCTATCCAATATCTATGCGGTCAATAATTCCTGCTATGACGGAACGTACGGGCGCGTCGGGCGAGCGGCAGATCTGGCGGGCGCTGTTGCCCTCGTCGATTACCAGCACTGTTTCTCCAGCGCCTGCGCCCACGCTGTCCACTGCTATGATATAGTTTTCGGTCCTGGTTCCGTCGGCGTTGGTTTTGTCCACAATAAGGAGACGCTTGTTGTCATAGAACCCGTGATTGATGGTCGAATGTATATTGCCAACCACAATGCCCGTAATCATAAGCGGATCAAGCCTCCTGGTCTGTGTTTACACTGTCAACGATCCCGACGACTGCGTGATCCACCGGGACAAAAGACGGCTCCAGGACAAGGGCCGCTTCACGTCCGCCCTCGTAGTACACCAGTTCGCCGTGTCCTGCCATCCGTGTGCCGTCGGCGCAAATGACAGGGCAACCTTTTTCTTTCAGGTTCCGGGAGAGCGGCTGCACCCACAACATGGGCACCGATTCAAGACCCTGGTATACTTCGCAGGGAACGACTTTTCCAATGACTTTACCAAGTAACATGTTCTCAATCCATGGACGTTTAAATTTTCATATCGCGCGATTAACGTCCAGCCTGTCTTGTTAATTAAAGGGCTGTTTCTCCTCCAAGGTTCAATAACTGCGTTGAGCGGAATTCCGTTCCGGAGTTTATTCCTTCTATCAATGCTTCATGTGGCGCCGTGATTATTCGATGCGTGAAGTTGAATTGCTTGTTTGTTAAATAGGATACGGCTGTTTCCGCAGCAGCTTCAATATCATGCAACTCTCCATTGAATATGCTGACGCCCTTTCCATGCAGAAGGCTGTCCGCCAGGCGTATTTCCACCAGGGTAACGGAGGTGCCTTTGAGCGCGAGTTCGCTGGCCCGGATATTGCAGGAAGTGGTGTTTGTTTCAATGACGGCGAGGGCATCCCCGGAGCTTTTTCCGCGTTGGCCCAGAACGGCATCGTGAAGCTCCTGATGTATATCCGGAAGAAATACATGGTCTATGATGTTTTCCCGGCCCCAATACAGTCCCTCGCTGTATGACTCTTCAACGGAAGCGGTTGTTCCTCCTATGAGGGTCATATACCTTCCTGGGGAAATGGCGCCGCACTTCAGTATGGATATTGGCGATTTCTTAAGAAGGGCATCCGTGGCGTGCATCCCGACGGAGATATCCCTGAACTCCAGAATAGCCATAGCCGGGTATTTCTTCATCAGACAATCCTGAAATGGTCGACGAGTGTGCATCGACGCCATCGTGAAAAGCTTACCGGGTTGGTCATTCCCTCTCCCGTAGGGCTGGCTATTGTGAATGAGGTGTATCCTTCGCCGTCCAGTCCCAGGCCGGCCTGGGATCTCCCGTTCTTCACAAAAATACTGCAGTTGCATTCTCGGGCCATCCTGCTCAACCGGTCCAGGTGTTTGGAGTGCATTACGGCGGTATGGTACCGCCTGCCTTCCATCTTCAGCGCCAGATCGATGGCGTATCCCGCATCAGGCACCCGGCATACCGGAAGAATGGGCATCATCTGTTCGGTCCACATGAGCGGATGGTCTTCGTTCACTTCGACAACGCCCAGCCTTATGGTGCCCGGCACACTCATGCCTGTTTTCGAAAGGATGATGTCGGCGTTCTTTCCTATCATGTCCCGGTTTATTTCCGCATGTCTGCTGTCCGGCTCCATTCTTGTGAATATTACTTTTTCAAGAGCGGACAGATGCGCCCTGTCAACGAGCGCTGCTCCGTGATGGGTCATGGCCTTGATGAATTCGTCGGCGACACTTTCAACCACGAGCACTTCTTTTTCGTCGGTGCAGATTATATTGTTGTCGGTGGAGGCGCCCAGGACGGTATCGCGGGCTGCCTGGTCTATATCGGCTGTTTCATCTACAACTACGGGCGGGTTGCCAGGGCCTGCGCATATGGCACGTTTCCCGCTGGCCATGGCCGCCTTGACTACGCCGCCTCCCCCTGTGACGACAAGCAGCCGCACGCCCGGGTGCTTCATCGACTCCTGAGCGCTTTCAATGGTCGGGTTTACAATACAGGTTACGGTATTGGGCGGGCCTCCTGCGGCCGTAATTGCCTTGTTGATAAGGACCACCGTTTGTGCTGAACACTGTCTGGCAGCCGGGTGCGGG
>SLRP01000033.1 GCA_007130845.1 Kiritimatiellia bacterium
AGTGTGCCTGGGGCATCAATGCATCGGACAGGTGTACGGCGGCCGTGTAATCAGGGCGGAACGGCTGATGCACGGCAAGACATCAATGATTCATCACACGGGAAAGGGAGTCTTCAGGGACATGCCCAACCCGTTTGAGGCGACTCGATACCACTCGCTTATCGTGGAAAGGGAATCACTTCCGGAAATCTTGAAAATTACTGCGGAAACCGACGAGAAGGAAATCATGGGTTTTGAGCACACTAAACATCCCGTTCATGGAGTTCAGTTTCATCCTGAATCGATCCTGACCCAGGACGGCAAACGCATACTCGAATCCTTTCTTAAAATCCGGAGCTAGGCCGGATGTCGGAAGAATAAATAAGAGAAGAGGAAGATTTTATCGCAAAGGGGATATTGAGTTAAGAGAGGAGTAAGAGTTTTCACTTAATTCCCGCGCCTGTTTTTCATGGCATCAAGGGCCTTGCTGACGGCTTCATCCGGCGTTTCAGCCGTGAGAATCCCGGGATCGACCAGGCCGTCCCTGGAAACGGTCCATGTCCTGAGCCCTATGACCGGGATGCCTAGGCGCAGGGCAATGGCGATTTCCGTCAGTGTCCCGTAACCGCCGCGCACCGCTATAACCGAGGAGCTTGCACGGATGACAAGGAAATTACGGACCACGTCAAGGCCTGTTGGAACAGGTATGTCTATGAATGAGTTTGCGTCCTCCGGGGATTGGCCTGGAAGGATCCCGATGGTTGTCCCGCCTTTGCTTTTCGCTCCTTCAGCCGCAGCCTCCATCATGCCGCCGAGCCCTCCGCAAACCAGAACCGCCCCGGCATTCGCAATACCGGCACCTACGTCGAAACCGAGGCGGCGTTCATCAGGGTCACAATTGTTGGGACCTATAACTCCTATACTCGGTTTCATTTGCGCCCACGGAACAATGATTTTCAATTTGTGACAGGAAGTCCGCGATTTTTTTGCGGAAACGACGGTCTCCCCTGCTCATCTAAGGATATATTCTTCCCATCAGCCGCGCAAACGGGATGGTTTCCCTGATATGCCTCAAACCGCATATCCATGCCACGGTGCGTTCCACACCCAAACCAAACCCGCCATGGGGGACGCTTCCATACCTGCGAAGGTCAAGATACCATTCATACGGCTCCCGATTCATACCTTCTTCCAGCATCCTTGCGTCAAGTGCATCGTAGTCGTCCTCCCGTTGACTGCCTCCTATGATTTCGCCATAACCTTCCGGCGCGATCACGTCCATATTCAACACGACTCCTGGATTATCCGGGGAAGGTTTCATGTAGAACGCCTTCACTTCACGCGGGTATTCGGTGATGAATACGGGTTTGTCAAACTGCCGTGAAATAAGAGTCTCCTCATCACCGCCAAGGTCCTGTCCCCATTTGAAATTCAGGGCGTCCCTCATATGCGCCGGCCGGTTGGCAATATCGGTATCCAGGTCGCGTACCTCTTCCCTCAACGACTGTATCCTTTCCTCAAGCTTATCCTGCTGCCAACCCTTCCTTGACCGGTCGCGCCGGTCCTCAAGAGCCGTTATTTCGTCAATCATCTCCTGTAAACGCGCGCGGTCGCTTTCGAGATCCGCAGCCAGTTGTTCATGCAGTTCATCTCCCCTGAGTATATCCACCGCATCCGAGTATGTGATACGGGGAAAGGGCGCGGCCACCTTTTCCAGCGGGGCCGGGTCCCTGCCCAGCAGTTCAAGGTCCCCTCGGTGTTTATCGAGCACGGCGTCAACGATGCCGCAGATGAACTCTTCGGCCAGGTCCATCAGGTCGTCCAATCCTGCGAACGCTATTTCCGGCTCGATCATCCAGAATTCCGTCAGGTGCCGGCGCGTCTTTGATTTCTCGGCCCTGAAAGTCGGACCGAAACAGTACACCTTGCCAAGCGCCATGCATGCGCTTTCCAGATATAGTTGGCCGGTTTGAGCGAGATTGACCTCGCCTTCATCGAAATACCGTACGGGGAACAGTGTTCCCGCCCCTTCGGCCGCGCCCGGCGACAGAATCGGGGTGTCAATCAGAGTGAAATCCCGTTCATCGAAAAACTCGCGCATGGCCCGCACCAGGGTGTGCCGGATACGAAGGATGGCCGTCTGCCTGGGAGACCTGAGCCAGAGGTGCCTGTGGTTCATAAGAAAATCCACACCGTGCGATTTGCGGGCTATAGGGTAATCGTCAACGGCCTGGATAACATCTATGGCGGAAACAAGCATTTCATATCCGCCCGGCGCGCGGTCGTCCTTTCTTATCGTCCCGGTAACTGCCAGGGAACTTTCCTGGCCGAGGCCGGATGCAGCCTCAAAAGCCCTCTCTTCGCGCGCCTCAACCACGCACTGGCAAACACCTGTTCCGTCCCTCAGAAGCAGGAAGGCTATCTTGCCGCCGGAACGTTTGCCGTACAGCCATCCCCGCAGGGTAACCTCGCTCCCTTCGGATTCATGCAATGACTTGATATCGGTAATTCCTGCCATGTTCTGCATCCTAACATGCGCGGTTCAAATGAGAAAACCGAAAGCCGCTTACCGGCCCCATATTCAAAATATCTTGAATAGCCCCTCATGTGCACTATCCTGTCATTGACATGAAATTTAACAGGAAAAACCTCAACATGGCCGGATTTTAAAATTCCGTGCCGGAAAGGATGGGACCTATGAAAGAAAAGCGTATTGCTACGGCAATCCTCACGGCATTCACGATAATGGCGACGCCCTTTATTTCGGAAACGCATGCCATGTCCGTTGACGAACTGCTGGACACCATGCGCGACGCCTACGAGCAAAGCCATCGCGACATCGAGGATTACACGATAGTAACCGATATGTACACGGCGTATCACAAGAAGCACATTGTGGATGGACGCCCCGCGTACAAGACCCGGACCGAGACAAGCGGACTTGAAGACATGGGCGGCGCGGGCGGATCGGCAACGGTTTCGCGCAGCGATTTATTCGACCCTGAAATCTATGATCAAATCCGGGCTAGCGGAAGTTATGAGGGCATGGAAACCGTGGACGGCACCAGAACACATGTCCTGTCGGTCCCAAGCATCAATCTCCCGGAGGAAGATATCGACATGGATGTTCAGACCATGCAAAACGTTCGCCTTTTCATTGAGCCTGACAAATGGGTGCCCAGAAGAATCACCTTCGATGTCGATGCGGAGATTGAAGAGGGGCAAATCCGGACGGTTAGCCCGGAAATCCTGATGGGTGATTACCGCAATGTGGAAGGCCTTTGGGTTCCGTACAGCACCACGATGCTGATGGAAGTCGGGGATGACATCCTGAGTCCGGAAAAGCGGGAAGAAGCCAGAAGGCAGCTGGCTCAACTTGAACAGCAGATGGAGCAGATGCCGGAGCAGCAGCGCCAGATGATGGAGCAGATGATGGCGGGCCAGCTTGACCAGTTGCGCGATATGCTGGAAGGCGAAAGAATGGAGTGGACGATCAATGTCAGAGAGGTAAAGGTCAACAGCGGACTGCCCGACTCCATGTTTGAGTGACTCCGTTCATCCCGGAAGGATATCAGGCATTAGTTTCCGCACCTTTGTTTCCAGGCCGGGATTTAATTCCACGGCCTTCTCGGCATACATTCTGGCGGGCTGGAAACCGCGGTTCTGGTAACAATACACGGCGAGCGAGAGCGTAAGCTCAGCCCGCTCCCCGTCATCCAGTTCCGTATTGTCCAGGTAGTAATCGGCAAGTGTCACCATAATCCTTTCGCTGACACGCCGCCAGTCACGCATTACGGTGCCATGATCCCCCAACGAAATACGGATGCCCCTCGAAGTTGCCGCAACGGCATCCCCTCCCAGCTCTGGGGCTACGCGCTCGCGGAAAGGGTCGGCGCCGATACCATTTATCAGCAACTGTTTTATGTCATCCATTCGCTCATAACTTTCACGCAGGAACTCCAGCGTCTTGCGGCCCTCTTCGGTGTTGAGCCGGGTTGCCAGTCTCCTTGCGTCCAACGCGGCCCGGCGAAACTCCTTTTGTG
>SLRP01000047.1 GCA_007130845.1 Kiritimatiellia bacterium
AAGACGGCGATCGCTGCTTTATAACGCGGTTTTCAGCTCATCCCACAGTTTTCAGATCTGATATGATGAAGTTTTCAGCGGGATTTCCCGGAGAAATGGTGCGGTATATCGAGGAAGAGACCGGCGCCACGGAGGTGTATCTTGGCGGAGGTGTAGGATCCATGCGCCCCAGTACGTCCCATGGAGGCGCACCTGAAGAACGGGTTGCAGCCCTGGGCCGTTCACTTGGAAGCCTGGTTGTTGAAGCCGCATCGGAACTTGATTTCCTCGGCATTTCCAATGTCGCATCCTTGTCTGTCCCGGTTGAGACGCCTCAACTGCAGTTGCGACCGGTCTCGCCTAACTGGAGGCTGTCACCTCTGGCTGTTCGCATGCTCGGGATTAGGTCTGAAGGCCGGCTCCAAGCCGCTCGCATTGGGAATATACAGCTTGTAGGTTTGCCTTTCGATGTGAGCGGAGAACTTGCCGCGATGTGGAGGGACGGCATTGTTCCGGAAGACAATACCCTGTGGATTACAAGTTTCAGCCCCGGGTATCTAGGCTATCTTTCTCCCGGAGAGTATTATGACGACGTTGATGGTGACGGGCGTTTGGGGTATGAAATTGGGATAATGAACTGGCTCGGGCCCAATAGCGCCCAATACTTCGAATCCCTCATTATTCGCGCGATCAAACAACTGAATCCAGGAGATGAACCTGAGCTGTTGGATGAAACGCGAATGGACATCATCGAAGCCTTCCAATGCATTTTTGCCTGCAGGATGTTGCATGGCGCAGAGCCGGTATGACTTTCGATCTCATTGATATAGGCGGTCGTGCCGGTCAGTTTCAAACTTCGTGGATATGGGAAATCCTGGGATATGCTTTCGACCCTGAGATGTAGGCCAATACTTTCATTAAGCCTGATTCTTGTCCTTGTCCTGGGGGTGTGGCTTGGATGGCGCATGAAAGGGCCGTACCGTTGGTATTCAGTCAATGCAGTAAATGCAGGCAATAACCAGGTAGAAACGCCTGGCATGCTGGAAGTCGGAGTGGCCAAGCGCGATATCACACCGGATCTGGATTCATACGACATCTTCGAGGATGTGTCCGGAAGCAACAGTTATGAACCGCGTAAAGGTGATACATATACTGACCGGACCGGATCGGGCAGGTTTGATCCGGTATGGCTGGGGGGATTCAATTACAACAGGCCTGCGACAGGTGTAAATGACCCGTTGTGGGTTCGCGCAATCGCGTTTAGAAACAACGGCGTTACCCTCGTGATGGTCTCCATTGACAGTGTGGGGATTTTTCATGATCGGTTCATAGCAGTGCGTAAAGGCCTTGATAAGGACCTGGAAATCGATCATGTGATGTTTTCCAGCACGCACACCCACAGCGCCCCGGATACCATGGGAATTTGGAGCTACAGGTATTTGATCAACCGGCTTGATTTCCGTTACATGGAACTTCTCCATAGGGCATGTGTGGAAGCGGTTGAGGAAGCGGTTCTTAATCTGGCTCCGGCTGAAGTCTATTACACCAAACTCAGGTTCGATCCCGGAAAAGGCTTTGCACGCGATTCGCGGAAGCCGATTGTCTACGATGAGATTCTCGGGCTGATGCGGTTTACGCGCCCGGGCAGCGGTGAAACAATTGCTACTGTGATGAGCTGGGGGAATCATCCGGAAGCTCTGGATGGAAGCAACACAGTAATTTCATCTGATTTCCCGCACTACTGGCGACAGGCCGTTGAAGATGGATTGCCCGGCCCCCATGGAATGGAAGGCCTGGGAGGGATGGCCATATATTTTCAGGGTATGCTTGGGGGATTGATTACTCCTCTCCGTGTTGAGGTTCCACACCGCAGCGGCGAATCATCCGTAAGAGAAAACAGCTTTCGGAAGGCGCAATACCTTGGCGAGAACCTGGCCGTTAAGACTGTTGAGGCACTGCGCGGGGATGACGTGCGGAAAATGAAGGATACGCGTGTTGCATACGCGGCTAAAACAATTTATCTGCAGGTGGATAATTTCTATTTTAGCGTGGCGGGTATTCTGGGCCTTCTTCATCCGGGATGGTACTGGGGAAAGATCCGGTCGGAATTGAACGCAATACGCATAGGCGAAGTGGAGTGCCTTACGGTGCCCGGCGAATTGTATCCCGAGATAGGCGACGGCGGGGTGGAATCGCCGGAAGGCGCGGACTTTCCTGGAGATCCCGTGGAAGTTCCTCCCCTTCGCAGCAGGATGCGCGGCGAGGTCAATCTCATAGTAAATCTGGCAAACGATTCCATAGGCTACATTATCCCCAAAACGCAGTGGGATGTTGAACCGCCGTATGCTTATGGTCTGGACAGCCCGCCTTACGGCGAAGTTAATTCCATAGGTCCCGAGACGGCTCCCATAATACATGGAAAGAGTCTGAATCTATTGGAGAGGCTGCATGCCGCCCTTGAACCAGATTCAGAAATTGAATCCCTTATTATGGACTGATGCCAACCGGAATCGGGAGATTGATGATAATGCTGCGATTATTCATGATGTGGTAAACTGTGCTTTATGAGGGTTCATATTCTTGAGAGAGGCTTTCAGGCATGGTTGTTATATTTGATCCGTCATGTACCGGTAATACCTGTCTGCCGTCAGGATGGGTAATTAACGGTGAATTTCATGATAATAGTGCAGCCTGTTTCTGGGCCTGCCTGCTGTCAAGTGTCCGGAATAAATATTCATCCGCAGATCTGGTGGTTTTAAGGAATATTTCCGCCGGCACACTTGATCCCGACTGGCTTAATCCTGAAAAACACCTTCAACTAACTTTTGAACAGATGCCGGGAGATACCGGCGCGGAATTACAGAAGGCAATCCTGGACGCATCACTTTCGGGGCCTCCATCGTCTGTAGGCATTAAGATTCATGCGAAAAAAGAGCCTTTGCTTTCCGGGATGCTTCCCATGGATATGATTGATGAATATAGTTTCATGTATCTGCTGGCCTGGCTGTCGACATGGGCTGCGATCCCCCGGTTCCTGTGGGACCAAAATGAGGCGGCCGGGATGTTTACGGCCACGGAAACGGACACAGGGGTTACGCAGGATGTGTCGGTCCATGTTACGGCCAAGCCGTGCCATGAGGGTCTTGTTGAGAGGCTGGTATATATAGGGTTTAAGGCATGATACCGGGGGTGTTCAAAATATCGTTGTTTGAATGACGTTTAATACGAATTGCGGTATATCCCTGCTAAGCTGGTGAAAAAGATGTTCGGAGACGGAAATCCCGGTCCCCGGAATTTATTCCTGGGGATCCAGAGCTGGATGAATGCTGTTCCTGTGTCCGGCAATTTCAAAAATGCAGTTCATTTAAAGACATGAATCGGATTATATAATGAACAAACAGGATTCAATTAGCGGCAGGCTCTTGCGCTTGGCTGGTCGAATATCGCTTGTTGTAGTTGTGCTTATAGCGGTGGCCTTCCTTGTCGTGTTTCGCGGGGCTCTTTACAATCGGTATTTTGTATTTCCCCAGCAGGACGCATGCTGGGAGCGAATACGGGAGTCCCGTGTCGAGGTGAGTATGCCGGGGGATATCCCATGGACCCATTACCGCGGTACCGCCCACAATCATTCCGAATTATCTCATGACTCGGAAATGTCTTTTGAAGATATATTGCAGGTTCTCAAGGACTTGAATCATGATTTCATTGCCATGACAGATCATTGTTTACCCGGGGGAGTGGCGGATTTCGGGGCACAGTGGCGGGGTTTGCATGACGGCAAGCTGTTCATCCCGGGATATGAAATGCGTTATGGCTTCCTTGTCTGGGGATTGGAGGATGACGTGGTGTTGGACTGTACAATGGAAACTGAATCGCTTGCTGCTGAAATAGACGACATGGGCGGTTTGCTTTTCATTGGGCACCCGGAGGAATCACGGGACTGGAGTCTTTCCCAGATAAGGGGCATGGAAATATATAATATCCATGCGGCTTTCCAGTCCAAACCCTTGATGG
>SLRP01000027.1 GCA_007130845.1 Kiritimatiellia bacterium
CGCGTTCCTTCTGCTTCCCGTATATACCCGCCTGCTTACCCCGGATGATTACGGTGTGCTCTCAATCATGCATGCATCCGGTCATATCCTGCGTCCCCTGATTGTAATGGGTCTAGGGCAGGCGCTGATCTGGTCGGTTATATACAGGGAAACGGACAGCAAGACAGCATACAGCACAGCCTTCTACTTCATAATGGCACAGGGAATAATCCTTACGGCAGTTCTTACCGGACTCGCTCCAAAGCTATCTATGATGATTTTCGGAGACGCGAATCAAGTCCTCCTATTACGGCTGGTTGCAATAACCTCGCTGATCGAATCGATTGAAACAATGGTAATGTCCCATTTCAGGGTACGCGGACGCGCTGGAAGGTTCGCGCTTCTCGCTTCATCCCGTGTAGTGGTCGGCATTGCTCTGAATGTCCTCTTTCTTGTTGTCTTTCGTCAGGGTGTCGAAGGATTGATAGTCGCGCACCTGATAACAGCTGCAATTTTCGGAGTGTTAGGGCTGATCATCCTTGCCCCGAATCTCGGATCCGCGTTTTCAACCCCATTACTGCGAAGTATATTGTTGTACGGAATACCGGTAATGGTGATCCAGCTTTCCGGAATGATACTGACCGTAGCGGACCGGTACATCCTGCAGAGATTCATCGGCTCATTTGAGGTGGGAATCTACTCGCTGGGATACAGCGTCGGCCTGGTTGTGCATCTGGTAGCCTTGAGCATTCAACTGGCCTGGCTGCCGCACATGTTTCAAAGGGCGAAAGACAAAGCCGCGTCGGAATACGAGTTCGGTAAAATGTTGACATACTATGCCGCCTTTATCGGTTTCATTTCCCTTGGAATATGCCTTATGGCTGATGAAATACTGGTGCTCCTAGCGCCCGAAGCATATCATGGAGCAACAGGGATAATACCCGTAATAGTTGCAGCCTATGCATTCAACGGGGCATGTTATTTTACCAACAGCGGAATGACCACCCAGAACAAGGTGTATTACGCGGCGCCCCTGGTAGCCTCGGCCGCGCTTCTGAATATCGTAATGAACTTCCTCCTGATTCCGGGATACGGTATCATGGGCGCAGCCGCGGCGACTTTTATTTCCTACGCGTTGCTCTCAATCCTCCACGTCACAGTGAACCAGAGACTATGGCGCATCCGTTATCAATACGGACGGGTCGCCGTCATAGCCGCCATGGCGGCAATCCTGTACGGGGTGAGCCTGCTTCTTCCGGTGAAGAGCCTGGTTGCCGCATTGGCAATAAAAACTCTTCTGTTGGCAGCTTTTCCAATACTGATATGGATTTTCGGGCTGGTACACGACAGGGAAAGGAGTTCATGAGCACGCAAGACAAGGACGCGCAACAGATTCGCCTGCGCCGCCCAACGAGGCAGGATATTGATCGAATCATGGAAATTCTGGAAATGGTTAATTATCACCATATTGGAGGATCCGAGATGCCTTCATTTCCACTTGAGGACTGCTTTGTAGCGGAACTCGACGGGCGCATCGTTGGAGTTGCCGGCTGCCGGATAATCGACGAGCACAATGCCAAGACGACCCTCATGGCGGTTGACCCGGCATGCCGAGGCCATGGCGTCGGGCTCAAGCTCCAGCGCGCCCGTATGGATCATTTATGCAGCCTAGGATTGAAACACCTCTATACGAACTGCGACGACGAAAAAGTGATTGATTGGTACGTGCGCCATTTCGGATACCGCGCCACGGGAAAACGTGTTGCCAAGACCGAGTCATTCGGTTTGCCTTACAAGACCGAATGGACTACGATCGTCTGCGATCTTCAACAGGAAAAAGACAGCCATGCCTGAAAATCTCATCATAAACGCCTGCCTCAACGGGATGATACCGAGTAAAAACAAGAACCCTTTCACACCCGTTACAACGGAGGAAATAGTCGGGGAAGTCGAGCGGGTTTACCGGCTGGGCGCGTCCATAGTCCACGTGCATGCCAGGGCCGACGACGAGGAACCGACATGGGATCCCGAGGTGTACCGGGAAATTGTAACCGGCATAAGGGAAACCATTCCGGACATTATAGTGTGCATTACCACGAGCGGCCGGCTGTGGAATGAACCCGAAAAACGAGCCGCTGCGCTTCTGCTGGACGGCAAGGCCAAACCGGACATGGCATCACTGACTCTCGGCTCAATGAATTTCCCCAAACAGATATCCTCGAATCCGCCGCAGACCATCCGATACCTGCTTGATGTCATGAGGGAACGTAATATCCTGCCGGAACTTGAAGCATTTGATCTGGGAATGATCGATTACGCGCGATATCTTCAGGACAATGATCTTCTTCCCCGCCCCTTCTACATCAACATTCTGCTTGGCAACCGGGGCACCGCCGATACCAGCCGGGAAAATCTTCGATATATTTCAAGCCGCCTTCCGAAAGACACTATCTGGGCCGCATGCGGAATCGGAAAGACGCAATTCGAGGTGCACAAAATGGCGCTGGCCATGGGAGGACATGTCAGGGTCGGCATCGAGGACAATTTGTACAGCGATCATGAATCCAAGACTCCTGCAACCAATACAGGGCTTATAGAGAGGGTTCTAGCGGCCGCAGGTCAGCTGGACCGGGATCCAATGCCTGCACAACGCGTTCGGGAAATCCTCAAACTCAAACAACCTGAATAACCGCGGGCCCGAATAATTCATACCTGATGTCATAAGTGCTGCACATGGTTTCCTTCATAACCGTCCCGTTTACTTTCAATCAGTCTTAATAATCATTATGAACATGAAGACGACACAAAGGTGGATCCGATGCATGGCAGGCAACCTGGCGCTGGCCTATCGCCGTTCCCCCCGAAGAACAACTTTCATAGGAATTACAGGAAGCGCGGGTAAGAGTACGGCCAAGGAATTACTGTACAAGGTACTCTCTTCAACGTACCGGGGTACCCGGACATCCGGATCCGCCAACCGACTGGGACAGGTAGTGCAGACTATATCACGAACGCATCCGCTTCACCGGTTCTCCATTATCGAAATGGGAGCATCCGGCCCTGACTCGCTGGACCAGCTCATAAGATATTCCCGTCCGAATATCGGCATTGTATTAACCGTTGGACTGGACCACTTCAAGGCATTTCGCAACAAGGACGCAGTTGCCCGCGAAAAAGCGAAGCTGGTTCAAACACTGCCTCCGGATGGGTGCGCGATTCTAAATGCCGACGATCCGCTCGTGGCAGATATGGCGAAACACACCAGGGCGCGCGTAATAAAATTCGGAGAGCATCCCGAAGCCGATATCAGGTACAGGAATGCCGTATCGCAATGGCCCGACCGCCTGTCATTCGATCTTATAATTAATTCAGATGAATATCCGGTTATAACTCAACTATGCGGAACGCATTGGATGCCTTCCATTCTCGGCGCTGTTGGAGCAGGCATTGTAATGGACATCCCGATTGAGAAAATCGTTACTGCCGTGGAAGAATTCGGCCCGATGCGGGGCAGAATGTCGCCACTGGCGATAAACGGCACAACATTCATAAGGGACGATTGGAAAGCTCCTTACTGGAGCATTAATCACACAATGGAATTCATGAAAACGGCAAAGGCTGATCGCAAGATATTCATATGCGGAACGCTCTCTGACTATCCCGGCGCGGCCTCCAGGAAATACCGGGTTGTTGCCGGCAACGCAATGAAATTCGCCGATCTGGTCATCTTCATAGGACCCAATGCCCCATTCGTCATAAAAAAAGGCGGACAAAGCACGAATCCAGGATTGAAATACTTCACATCGATAACGGACGCCAGGAGCTATCTGTCTTCAGAACTGAAATCCGGAGATTTGGTTATTCTCAAAGGATCAGGACGGACAGATAAACTGGAAAAGCTCATTGTCAAACCTACGGAGACTCAGCCCGACTTCCACGCGGCCTTGTGAATCTGATGCAAGTTCCTGTTTGCACCCTGCTTAATCGTACTCATAATC
>SLRP01000082.1 GCA_007130845.1 Kiritimatiellia bacterium
GATAAGTATGCGCCCGGAAGTCACATCATAGAAGCGCAGAAGAAGGCTCACAAGAGTGGTTTTCCCCGACCCTGAACTGCCTACCAAGGCCAGGCATTGCCCGGCGGACACCTGGAGATTAATATTTTTCAGGACATGATCCGTATCATATGCAAATGTCACATTTTCATACGTTACACTTCGAACCGGTTCATCAAATGTGATGGCCTTTGATCGATCCTTCACCGTCACGTCGGCGTCAATTACCTCGAATACGCGATCGGCGGCCGCTGAACTCTGCTGGATGGAAAGATGAATACGGCTCAGCCGCTTTACAGGGTCATAAAGGGCTATCAGCGCGGCCCCGAAGGTGAAGAATGTTTCCACAGGCATTTGAACCCAATAGGAGTAAATCAGAAGCATGGAAAAACCCAGAACCGATATTTCTACAATGACAGGGTCAATGGCGGCTTTTGCCTTGGTGACCCGCATTGCCCGCCCGAAAACTGCGCGGCACCGCTTGTTGAAGCGTTCACGCTCATATGATTCCATGCCGAACGCCCTCACTACACGGGCTCCGGATATAGATTCATGCAGTATTGAAACGATGTCCGCAAGTTTCTGCTGGCCTTCTCTGGCAAACCTGCGTACACGCCTTCCAAAAAGGGCAACCGGTATGATACATATCGGAAACAGAAGCAGACTGATTACGGCCAGGACGGCATCGAGCCAAAACAGCACGCCCAGAATGCCTACCAGAAGAAACGGCTGTCTTACAAGGTCCCCGAGCACTGTTGAAACCGCACGCTCAACCAGCATGGTGTCATTAGCCGTTCGGGAAATGAGTTCACCGGCCCTGCTTCGGGTATAATATCCGATAGACAGATGTTGAAGCTTTTCGAAGGTTTCCATTCTAAGATCAAGCACCACCCTGTTACCCACCCATTCGATGAAATACACACTCAGATAATAACCCAGGCCTCTGATTAGACCGAACAATGGAAGCAGCAGGGCCACGGCAAGCACAGCGCCAGGACTTAGGTCTTCAGGACTGAAGATATGACCAACCGTTTGCTTCAAGGCCGGCAGGATTGCAGTGGTGGATCCGGCAAAAAGCACACCGAATATTGTTCCCACCACAAGCCTCAACATGTACGGCTTGGCATATTGGATAAGACGCCAATATGTGGACGAAGGCCGGACCGTGCGGGCATCAGAGGTTGTGAGAGATTCCGTCATCATATTCCGCGGGATTCAAGATAACGCTCGGCTTCCAGGGCAGCCATGCAGCCTGTACCGGCTGCAGTGACCGCCTGACGATATACCGCGTCCTGGACATCCCCCGCGGCGTATACACCCTCCACGTTGGTGCGGGTTTGCATGGACTTCAAATAACCCCTTTCATCCATATCAATCCGTCCCTTGAAAGGATCTGTGTTTGGTTTATGGCCTATGGCCATGAAAAGGCCCTTGATCTCCAGCGAGTCGGACTCTCCGGTCTTTACGTTCTTCACCCTTAAACCGGTAACCTCGCCCTTTTCCACATCCATAACCTCTTCCACAACCGTGTTCCAAAGGATCTTTATATTACTATTGTTCAGCACGCGCTCCGCCATGACCTTGGATGCACGAAACTGGTCACGCCTGTGAATCAATGTTATGTCCGAAGTGAACCTGGTAAGAAACAGAGATTCCTCCATGGCCGTGTCCCCTCCGCCCACAACGGCAACCGGCAGGTTACGGTAAAACGCGCCGTCGCATGTGGCGCAGGAGGTCACTCCCTTGCCTATCAATTTCTGCTCCGATTCCAGGCCCAGATATTTCGCGCTGGCCCCTGTGGCGATAATAACCGTGGCGGATTCAATTCTTTCACCGCCGTCAAGGACGACGACGTGCTTGCCGGGATTGAGTTCAACCGAGTCAACCAGCCCGAAACTGTAACGGGCTCCGAAGCGCTCCGCCTGCTTCTTCATGATGTCCATTAGCTCCGGTCCCTGGATTCCATCCACGAAACCCGGATAATTTTCCACATCCGTTGTGGTGGTCAATTGACCTCCCGGCTCAATACCCTCCAGCACCATGGGTTCAAGCCCCGCGCGCGCGGTGTAAAGCGCAGCTGTTGATCCTGCCGGACCGGATCCTAAAATAATCACTTTCTCCATAAGTACATTCCTGTTTGCATTTAATATCCAAAGATGAAACTTCCATTCATGAATGCGAACCATACCCCGATTGACGGAGATATGGCAAACGTCTATTCTGGAGCCTGAATTTCAACTCATCCAGTCAAAAACAGGTGAAAGGGCAATCATGGCTGAACAGGATATGTTCAAATCGCTTTTTGAAATGCAGGGCAAACTGAACAAGCGTATCGGCGTGGACACAGACAGTCTCACTGAAAAAGAGCAGCAGGAATGGGTTCTCAACTATTGCCGGGCCATGTCACAGGAGATAGCCGAGCTTGTTGACAGCGTTCCCTGGAAATGGTGGGCCAAATACCAGGACTACGACAAACAGAACGCCAGAATAGAAGTTGTCGACCTGTTTCATTTCCTTATTTCCCTTGCCCAGGTGCTGGGCATGAGCGCGCAGGATGTGCACGATATATACATGAAGAAAAACGAACTGAATTTCCAACGGCAACACGACGGCTACAAGGTCAAGGATGATTCCGACAACCGCGGCATTGAGACATGACCGTGGTTACATGCGCATCCATGAAATCCGACCATGGGGAAATACACCCTTGAGGGAAATTCGGACCGGAAGTCACCCCCCTTGTGTTCACCCCTCCGAAACCATCTGGTCATGGAATTTCAGGTAATTGTCCGGCTCCGGACCCTCCCTGAAAGCCATTGCGTGACGCGGATGGGCGTTCATCTGTCCCGTGATCTGATAAGGTATTGAAGGCCCCCAGTCCAGATGCTGCTTCATCGGCAGAATGGTTTCCTGTATCAACTTGAGAACCGGTCGCAATTTGAATTTCGGGTTCCGCAGAAAACCCAGCAGGATTTCCGTGGGGCAGTTGCCGGCGCCCCGTCCCAGACCCATCATCGTGGAATCCACCCGGTTACAACCCAGGATTATTGACTCTATGGTGTTGGCGAATGCGAGCTGAAGGTTGTTGTGCGCATGCATTCCAACCTCTTTACCCGTCCCTTCCAGCGCCTTCATGTACTTTCGGACAAGATGATCCACCTGCTCCCGGTACAGGTGCCCGTTGCTGTCGACAACAACCACCACCTGCGCCGGTGTTTTTCTTGCGATCTCAAGCATCTGGTCGATCTCCATCTCATTCACAGTGGATATGGCCATGATGTTGAGACAGGTTTCATAGCCCAATTCATGAGCGTTATGAAGCATTTCAACAGCTTCGGCAATCTGGTGCACATAACATGCGACCCTTACCATGTCCAACACGCTGTCCCTGGACGGGAGAAGCTGGCGTTTCCAGTCGCTCTTGTCGCCCGCGTCCATCATTACGGCCAGCTTGAGTCCGGTGGCCTCGGGATCATGATCACCCACAACCCTCCGCAGGTCTTCCTCGGCGGAATGACGCCAGGGGCCATATACATCCTTCGGAAATATTTCAGGGGAATTCATGTATCCGATTTCCATGTAATCCAGCCCTGCCTCCACGCAGGTTACATAAACAGCTCTTACCTCGTCGTCGGTGAACCGGGAATCATTGATAAGCCCTCCGTCGCGAATCGTGCAATCAAGCACTTTAAGCTCCGGGCGGAAGGTTATCCATGGGGCCTTTTTACTCATAACATCCTCGCTGCTTTTTGCACCGCCGGTATGCGGCTTATTTCACAATAATTAAACTCAACATATTAAGTGATCATGGATACCACAGCAACACCCCGCATCAAGCAAAGAGTGCACGCCATGACGCAGATATCCGGATACATACCCGCTGGCCGCATCTGAAACCGGATAAGCCGGCAGGTTGATTCCGGTCCGACAGCGCCGCGCATACATGC
>SLRP01000105.1 GCA_007130845.1 Kiritimatiellia bacterium
AAAAATCTCAGGAAACCCAGCATGAAGGGGCTGAAGACGGCGGAGAATCCGGTGAGGAAAAAACTGATGCCGATGTTCAGGAGAAAACTTCAGCAGGCGGAGATCAGGATCCTGAATTCAAATTCTTTTGCGTGTACTGCGGCCAGAAACTCTCCTCGAAGGTAAAAATGGCCGGAAAGGAAATTGACTGTCCAAGCTGCAAGCGTAATCTTGTTATCCCTTCCCCGCCTGAAAAATAATACTGTGCGGTTGTGAGCTGTCTGCAGAGTTGCCGTAAGCAGCCCGTTTCAGACCAGTTTGAAATCCTTGGCCGTGTCGATTTCCATTTCAAGAAGATGCGCGAAAGCTTTCAGGGGAGACGGTTCCCTGTAGCCTACATCGGGCAGCAGTCTGTCCCAGGCAACCTTGGATGCAATATTCAGCCTGCTTTCATTCTCATGGAAGATCAATCCGTCGGTAAAAGCTTTCCACCATGTATGAACATTTCCTGGCGCGCCTTTAAAAGCTTCGACATGCTTTTGTGTTGCGCGAAATGCCCTGGACATCTTTTGCCGTTCAGCCTTGTCTTCTTCAGGCACGTATTTTCCCAGGAAAAACAGGCACATCCCGGTTCCGGCTTCGACAAGTACTGATTCCTTGATTTCCATAGGGCGTGGAGCTCGTTCGTTTTCACTGCGGTAATACTTTATACTGCGGGGCAGGGAGTCCTGCATGATACGTTCCATGAAATCTTCCACTCGAATCTTTTTCCTGAACCAGGTCATGATCCCCTCCCGGACTGAAAACAAACGCTCGCACTTGGCTTGCATACTATCGTCGTTGAAATTTTATTGCAAAGCAAATAAGGGCGTGTTTTAAAAACCGGATAATAAAACAAGGAGTGTCCATGTTCAAACATATCGTAATTTGGAAGCTTAAGGATCATGCGCGGGGCGGCGGAAAAGCGGAAAATGCCCAGTTGCTGAAGAAGAAACTTGAGGAATTGTCGGATAAGATACCGCAAATCGTAAGGATTGAAGCGGGATTGAACATGAGTGCGTCGGATGCTTCAGGCGATGTCGTGCTGTATTCAGAGTTTAAAAGTCTTGGTGATTATGAGACGTACCAGAGACACCCGGACCACGTTGAATTGCTATCGTTTTTAAAGGAAATCGTGGAATGGCGTGCCGTGGTGGATTATGAGGTATAGCGGGCCTCACAACAGTTCGGAAAATATTGCATCGCTGACAAACAGACCCTCTTCGGTCAGGACAAGGCGGCCGTCGCGGTCCTCAAGAACTCCGTTTTCCTTGAAATAATCAATTTGATCTGAACATAGATCCCGGTAGTCATATCCCGTATGCTCTGCGAATTTATTGCGGGGTACGCCGTCGAGACGCCTCAGCCACATTACCAGTGTTTCTCTGGCCTTGGCCTCAGGGTCAAGGCGCTCCGAGAACTCCAGTATCGAGTCACCGCTCTGCAATGCGTTGATGTATTTTTTTAGACTGCGAACGTTGCCGCGTCGTATTCCCTGCCAGTGAGAATGAGCGGATGGTCCGAAGCCCAGATATTCTCCATCGCCCCAGTAGAGATGGTTATGGCGGCACTCCATTCCAGGAACGGAAAAATTCGAAATTTCGTAGTGGGTATATCCGGACTTGTTCAGAAGCTTTCTTATCATCCGGTACTGCTCGAGCTCGTCATCGTCCGCCATCCTGCGTATATGACCCTCGTTCAGCATCCGGGTAAGGGGAGTCCCCTGTTCGAACATCAGGCAATAACACGATACATGCTCCGGTCCCAGTTCGACAATCTTCTCAATGTCATCCTCTACCTCGGATGCTGTCGAACCCGGTATGCCGTAGATTATATCCAGGTTGATATTCTCGAAACCGGTTTCGCGCAGCATCCTGAACCCGGATTCAACATCTCCGGGTGAATGTATGCGGCCTAGGAAATCCAGGTTGCGTTGATTGAAGGATTGGACTCCAAGAGATATCCGGTTGACTCCTGATTCACGCAGTAATTCCGCCTTCTCCCGTGTGATCGTGCCGGGGTTCGATTCACAGGTCCATTCGGTCACCCCGCTCAGGTCTGCCATTCTATGTATCATGGACATCAATTTCCTGAGATCGCTCAATGAAAGCTCGGTCGGAGTGCCCCCGCCCATGAAAACGGTGTCCGGGCGGAATTCGGGCGGCGCCGACCCGAATTCCGATTCAAGAGAATCAAGGAATTGATTTTGATCCTCGGGCTCAGCTTTAAGCCGTCCTGATATCGGCCCTTTCATGGTTTCCAGTGAATAGAAATCACAATACAGGCACTTGCGAACACAGAACGGTATATGTATGTACAGCCCGGACATAATTGATCTATTTCAGCGCTTTCAGTGCATGGCGCCTGACAAGGTCGCCCATCCCGGAAGTGGATACGCGTTCAAACCCGTCCCTGTAAAGATCCGCCGTGCGCGCTCCGTCTTCAAGCGCGAGTTCTACACCCGAACGAATCGCCGCCGCTGAATCGCCTTCATCAAGTTCAACCAGCATCATGGACGCGCTCAGTATTGCCCCAACAGGGTTGGCTATATCCTTGCCGGCGATATCAGGGGCGCTGCCGTGCACGGGCTCGAAAATTCCAACAGGACCGCCTACGCTGGCTGACGGAAGAAGGCCGAGTGAGCCGCCCAGTGTTGCCGCCGCGTCGGAAAGGATATCCCCGAACAGGTTTCCGGTTACGATGACGTCGAACTGGCCCGGGTTGAGCACAAGCTGCATCGCCGCGTTATCCACGTACATGTGATTCAGTGAAATATCGGCATAGTCCTCAGTATGAACGCGGGATATCACATCGCGCCATAACTGGGATACGACCAGCACGTTTGCCTTGTCCACCGAAGTCACTCTGCCGCTTCTCTTGCGCGCCCACTCGAAGGCCACGCGCGATACCCGGTCCACTTCGGCAGCCGTATAAACCATTGTATTGTAGGCGCGCTCTTCCGGGCCGCTTCCTTCGCGCCCCGCGGGACGGCCGAAATATATTCCGCCTGTCAACTCACGCACCACCAGTAAATCGGTGCCGCGTACGGCCTCGGCACGGAGGGGCGAGGCCTCGGAAAGGGCATCCGGAACCATGACCGGCCTGAGATTGGCGAAGGCGCCCAAACCCTTGCGCAGTTTCAGTAGGCCGCTTTCAGGCCTCATTTCCCCGGTATGATGATCCCACTTTTCACCGCCGACCGCGCCAAGCAGCACCGCATGGGCGCTTTTACACTTATCAAGGACTTCATCAGTGAGAGGATGACCATACTTGTCAATGGACGCTCCTCCTGCCGCCTCCTCAATCCATTCAATATTGAACCCGGCCTTGTTTCCGATTGCGTCGACCGTCTGCCTGGCCTCGTTAATTACGTCTGGACCTATTCCGTCCCCCGGCAGAACTACTATGCTATAGCTTTTAGGCATTGCTGGCGCTCCTTCTTGTGTTGATACTTGTTAAAAATCGAGAGAATCTGTAATAATAATCATTACACATTTCAAATCCATATATAATGAAAAAACTTGAATTGATACGAAGATCCAGAAGAAATCGTTCCACGCCCGCGGTGCGTGCAATGATTCGGGAAACGCGTGTCACGGTTGACGACCTGATACAACCGTTGTTCGTGGTTGACGGCGAGTCTGCTCCCGAACCGGTAAATTCGATGCCGGGCGTGTTCCGCTATTCAATTGCCGATTTGGTTGCTGTTTGCCGTGACATTCAGTCATTAGGAATACGCGCAGTTGCGATATTTCCCAGGATTGAATCGAATCTCAAGGATGAACGCGCCTCTCATGCCCTTGATTCGGACAATATTCTTTATAGGGCAGTTCGCGCTGTGAAGGATGGAGTTCCCGATATGCACGTCATTACTGATGTGGCCCTGGATCCCTATACGAGTCATGGGCATGACGGG
>SLRP01000083.1 GCA_007130845.1 Kiritimatiellia bacterium
AAACAGGATCGTGAAAGCACTGACTCCGAAATTATGCAATGAACAAAACTAGATTTGATGTAAAACAAAAGAGAATGCGACCATTTCTGGCGATTGCAGAGCGTCTATGGGATGGTACTGACCTAGGATATGACACCGCTTATCAGCTGCCTTCACTTCACATAAGGTAATTCATGCAATATGCATAAAAATCAGAATGCCTGTCCAATGCTGACATAAATCTGAAACTTGTCATCGATATCCCGCCTCCGATCAAGTGGCACTGCTATATCCATGCGAAGCGGTCCAATCGGTGTGAAATAGCGCAACCCTATGCCTGCCCCCCACAGGATGTCCTCATCAATCTGAGGCATGGTATTCTCGTATGCCGACCCCCCATCGGCAAATATTGAAAATCCGAGTTGTTCCGTGGCTCGCATCCGTACTTCCCCTGAAAGGACAAACAATGATCGCCCTCCAATTGGGACATCGCCATCCAAAGGTCCCACTGTCTGAAATGGATACCCACGAACCGTTCCGCCCCCTCCGGCATAAAAGCGCTCATCCGCGGGAATATTATCGTTGGACACGCCAACGATGCTTCCAACCATCGCGCGCCCGGCAAGAATTATTTCCGGTCGTCTCAGAACCCGGATATACCTTGCGTATCCTGCGCGGCCCTTTAGAAAATGCAGATCCGTATCGCTGACATCCAGATATGGCGCGCCGCGCAAGGTAAGTCGTCCGCCTCTGCCGGGATTAAGAATATCATCGCTTGTATCCCAGTCCATATGCGAGGGAAAATACACCAGAGAAAAACGGTCATGTATGTCCCTCTGTTCTACTTCGGAATACTTGAAGGCTAAACCGGAACCCACAGCCAACCTTCTCGTAACCTGCCTGTCCAACAGAATTGAAGCACCGTAATTACGGCTGGTAAATGCGTCTGTCTCCTCTTCGGCAATCCTCAATGTCATGCGGATTGTCTGATCCAGAACCTGGAAATCAGGCTTTCGCAGGCCGAGTTCGACAGCATACCCGATTTCAGTCATCGTTCCGGAAATATTCAACCGCTCGCCTCTGCCAAACCTATTGCGATGTTCCCACGTCACTTTTCCGCCGAAACCTTCATCGGTTCGATAGCTCCCGCCTATCCCCGCCGACCTCGGTGTTCTTTCCTTGAGCTCCACCACAATGGGTAATCGCCCGTACTCATCAAGCTCATCCTCCCGCAACACCCGAACCGACGCATATAATTCAGACTCAAGAAGCCGCCTTTGCAGGCGCCTGACGCTGTCATGATTGTACCTCTCCCCTTCCTGCCACAGAATCTGCCGCCTTAGATAATCCTCCTTGATCGTTTCAAGCCCTCTGATTTCCGTGTTTCCAAAATCCACTGGCGACCCTGTTTTAAAGACATATGTTACGGATACTTCACGCGTCCTGTGGTCAACCACGACATCCTGGCTCAAAATCTCCGCAAAAGGATAACCCTGTTGCATAAGCCGGGCTGTCAGAAAATCCCTGGCGTCAAGAATGGTCTTCGTGACAGCGGGATCCCCGGCCTTTAACCCCAGATCCTCCGGATCAGGTAATTTGGCTGTATCCTCCTTGTATTTTTTCGGGTCCATATGATCCAGAACCAGATCACGCAAGACGTAACGTGGCCCCTTATCCACATCGAAATAAACCAGTGCGGGCGTAACCTCAGTGTCGATCCTGACTTCAATGGATGGATCGAAATAAGCATGAGACTTCAGGTATTTCTTGAAACGGTCGATATCACGCTCAGCACGCCGACGTAGAAATATTTCCGAGGGCGGAGGTTTCCTAATGAATGTTACCGCATCAGAAATATCCCTGAGCTCAAGGCGCACATCACGGGAAACACCGTCAATTCGCACTCGATACCTGATATCCGCAGGGTCCGGCCAGGATTCATGTGTCAAAAAAACCAGACTCAACATCAACAAACATATCCGGCACTTCAGCCCCATATGAAAATATCGCCTGGAATATCCGACACGGCATGCCGGCAAAACCCCTGTTATCTTTGAAAATTGATCCTCACCATCGGCTCCTCTTGTCCAGATCATATTAGCCGTGTTGCTGAAGATATTATATGTAACGAGACTTCCGCCACGTGGCTGCTATATAGCCGATAAGGAATCCTGTACCAAGTAGTAACGGGATGAACAATACCTGGGACATCCGAATGTGCCAGAATAGGAACCGGACAGTAATGGGTCCTGTATTCTGGGCAAGGACTATAATAACCAGCAAGGCCAAGGCCGCAGCGGCAAACAGTTTAATATTCTTGGATTTCATTAAATCTCCTTTCCACAACACAATATCGCAGAGGCCTTTGTATGGACCACACTAATATACAATTACTCAGTCGTCGAGAACATGAATCAACCTGAACTGCCCCGCAAGGTTGTACTGTCACCCTTCGCATGAATTCGCATCCGGTTTCCTTATATCTTATCCCGATCCCTTCATCAAGGGTGACCTCGAAGGGTATTGGAGAACCGGGACACAGAAGATTCAATCACATCCATGAAATCCGTCGTTGTCCCTGTAACGCACTGATACACCCTTTGTTACAGATCAGGTTCGGTGCGCTGGTGAATAATCCAGGTTAATTAATATTCAATTCTCAAAAAAGGGATTTTCTCAATAGCGAAAAACAGGTGCTCAGACTAGGTCATTCCTGTCAATTCAAATCCGGCAGTGGGTTTTCCGGGAAAGAGCTGTATCAGACTGAATATTCTTTGATTTTCAATATATGACAATGCCGACCCGGAATAAGGCATGTACCAATCCAACTGGATAAACCATGAAACATTGCCAATAAACTTCAATATATGCGGTTATCAGGTATGATTTATGCTTAACTTATGGGTATGCAAAATTAAACTGGAGCCAAGCAACTCGTGGATTCACAGACTAAAAGCAAGCATGTAATGTCATCGGAAATTTCGCCATATCGATTGGCGAGGTCCAGGTTGCTGGATGATGATAATTTCAATTATTCCCGCGAAATTCTTAACGGGATCACACACGCCATGTGCAATATGCTTATGCCACTGTGCGAGTATCCTGCATTCATATTACCGAACCTTCCCCAGGACTCCCCTTCGAAGGATATGGTGGAGGACATTAAAATAGCGGCCGAACGGATCAACAAGGTCAACCGTAACCTCATGAGACTATGCCATGGAGACGACGGAAGTATCACCGAGATTGACCTTGTTGGCATGTCCCGGCAAATACTCGAAGAGGTATCCAGCATATATAACTATTCTGATAAAATAAAGGTGGATATCAAACCGGAAGTAGATTCGGCAATTGTGCGGGGATCGTATGACGCACTGTATCACGCCATACGTCACGTATTTGTCAATGCCTGCGAGGCCATGCAGGATGGAGGATTGCTTACAATCCGCATTTCTTCCGCCGCCATACCCGACAACAGCGAGCTTCATCGCCTCGGAGTGCAGCCGCGTAACTACCTTCGCATTCAAATCCGTGATACCGGCAACGGGGTTGATCCCTCGTGCAGGGAAACTCTCTTCAATCCCTTCGTTTCCACAAGGCATGGGGAAGGCGCCGGTCTAGGGTTGAGCTTGACTTACCGCACTGTCAGTCATATGAACGGTTACATTCTTTACAATCCTAACTGTGACCCGGGAGCCGAATTTATCCTTTTGTTTCCAGATGATGCCTGATGATGAACGACGATGAAGAAAACAAAAGGGACGGTGCCGGACGACCCAGACTACGATTAAAGAAGATTGAGCCCCCCGCGCCTCCTCCCATCCCTGAATCCCGTAAATTGACCAAACCTACTGAAAGGTCAAAGCGTGGTGTAAGACGAGGCCGTGGATCAACTGGACTTTTGAGATGGAAGCGGCCTGCCGCCTGGCTTCTCTTTCTTGCGCTGGGCG
>SLRP01000062.1 GCA_007130845.1 Kiritimatiellia bacterium
GAAAGATCGCCGACAGCGCCGGAGCATATCTCATGGCCGACATGGCGCATATAGCAGGCCTGGTAGCTGCGGGTTGTCATCCAAACCCCGTACCGCACTGCGAATTCGTAACCAGCACCACACACAAGACCCTGCGCGGCCCCCGCGGAGGGATTATACTTTGTCAGGAACGATTCGCGCAGGAGATCGACCGGCAGGTATTTCCAGGCATTCAGGGCGGTCCTCTCATGCATGTGGTGGCAGCCAAAGCCGTATGCTTTCAGGAAGCCATGCAGCCGGACTTCAAGGAATATGCCCAGCAGATAATCCGGAACGCGCATACGATGGCGTCCGAACTTGAACATGCAGGCGCACGGATCGTCTCCGGAGGCACGGATACGCACCTGATGCTGGTTGACCTGACTGATCATGGGATCACAGGAAAAGATCTAGCCACAGCACTGGACAATGCGAGGATTACCGTCAACAAGAATGCCATCCCATTCGATACAAAAAGCCCGTTCGTAACTTCCGGCATACGGATAGGAACTCAGGCTGTTACTACACGGGGAATGAAGGAAGAAGACATGCGGAAAATTGCAGGGTATATCGTTCAGATAATCGAAAAGCCGACGGATAACAAAACCATAGGGCGCATACGCGATGAGGTGATCAAATTCACAGAACCCTTTCCTGTTCCCTGACGCGCCCCAAGCTTATTTCTTCTTTTTTTTCTTTTTCCCGTGCTTGACGGGAGAATCGGTCTTAACAGGTTTTGATCCTTCTTCCGGCTGCTGCGCCTGCTCAAGCGCCTTTCTGGCAGCCAGCCGCTTTCGGTAAATTCCCTGTTGAACAATCATCAGCACGTTCTGTGTCCCCCAGTACAACGCCAATCCGGACGCGAAATTATACAGAATAAACAGCATCATTACCGGCATCATTCGCATCATTGTCTTGTGAATCTGCTGCTGGCGTGGATCACCCTGGCTCGGCATTGGAGTCAATTTCTGCTGTATGAACATTGTTACAGCCATGAAAATCGGAAGTATATTCAGGGAATCCCACCCAAGCAGGGGTATTGTGAACCCGAATTCTATCAACGACTCCGGCTCACTAAGATCGTCGATCCATAGAAAACCCGCGTACCGTAGTTCTATTGCGCTGCGCAACACATAAAACAGTGCAATGAACACCGGAATCTGCACCAGCATTGGCATGCAGCCGCCAAGCGGATTGATCTTGTGATCCTTGTACATTGCCATCATTGCTTCCTGCTTCTTCTTGGGGTCGTCCTTGTACTTCTCAGAGATCTCCTTCATCAACGGCGCCATTTCCTGCATGCGGCGCATGCTTTCCGTCCCCTTGTGCGTCAATGGCCAGAAGATTATCCTGATGATCAGCGTCATGATCATTATTGCGAAACCATAATTATACGGAGGAATGGTATCGGTGATGAAATTCAGCGCCCTTAGAAGAAGCACGCTGATCGGCCTGAGCCAGCCCAGCTCCATGACGTCGGTCTGATGATAACCGAGCTTTGCCAGCTCATTGTACCGTTTAGGCCCTGCGTAATAATCCATCCGTCGCTCGAAAGTATCCCCGGCATCCAGGCTCATTTCAGGAAAGTACAGCCCCGTCCATATCGAAGCCGGTTCGTCGGTATCCCCTGCGCGTTCCGCATATACGGTAAATCTGTCGGCACCGTGATGCGGCCTGAGAATCTGCACAAAATACTTGTTTTTGGAGGCTATCCAGTCGAGGTGCTCATCCCGGGTTTCGCTGATACTTTGCGCGGTAGTCCGGCCAAGCCATCTTGAAATATCCCGGCCTAGATAATCGACGCGCTGTCCCGCCGGCAGAATATCAACACTCAACGGGAAAAGGCCGTACATCGAAGTGGCGTCTTCAAGAGGCTGCATATCACCGGTGCGGATTTCGTAATTTCGCAGGGAAACCGGATCCGCTCGATCATTATGAATCCTGTCCACCACCTCCAGCTTATAGCTGTCCTCTTCAAGGCTTATGACGCGTTCCCAAACCAGCCCGAAATCCGTTACGCGACTGAAACGCACTGAGCGGCCATCCCCCAACCTCTCAAGTTCAAAGTTGGAAAAGACATCGAGTCCAGCCAGATCTAACTCAAGGGCGGGCTGTTCATCATACGAAAGAACAACAGGACCGCTGTCCGGATCCAATGTCTTGTCATACTCCAGAAGGGTAACGGAGCGAATGGTCGCGCCATGAGACGACAGCAGCACTTCCACACGGTCGTTTCTCAGGACAGCGGTCTGTTCCTCCGGCACATCCGGAACACCCTCTTCACGCTCATCCTCCGGAGTGACAACGGCTGGAGGCCTAATGTGTTCATCCGGATCACGATCGGCAATAACAGGGGGTTCGCGAACGGGCTCTTCAATAACTTCTTCAGGTGTCTCCCGTTCCGGGAAGAAGATGGGCTTGATGATATTCCGGTCAATAGGAGTCCACAACAACCAGATACCGAACAGAAGTATAACTATGATAAGATCGCGTCTATTCATGCCCCCATCGCCTTTCTCCGGCGGTTCTCCCCGCGTGCCGGAGGCACGGGGTCCAGCCCACCGGGATGCCACGGATTACACCTGCAGACGCGACGCATACTCAAGAACAACCCGTAAAACAATCCGTACCGATCAATAGCCTCGATCGCATAGGACGAACATGATGGATAAAAACGGCAATTCATGCCCAGCAGACCGGAGAGCGTGACCTGATAACAGCGGATCAAAAATATTACTGCTCTTCTCATGTCCCTTTCCGCAACAATCCGGATCGTTCAGCCAGAGCCAGCAGTTCGCTGGTCACCGTTCTGTGGTCGACTCTCAATATATTTCGCCTGGCCACCAGCACCACGTCAACATCGCCGTGAAACCCATGCCTGTTTTGGCGATATGCTTCGCGTAGTTTGCGCCTGGCCTTCGCGCGAGCCACTGCCCCGCCCACGCGGCGGCTGGCAACCACTCCCAAGCGCAAATCCGCGCCCTTCCCCCTGCGAAGCCACAGGATCATATAGGTCCCTGCCCAGCGGTCTCCCTGTTCATAGGCCTCTCTGAAGTGATCCGGACGAATCAAACGCTGGTTCCGGGTTAAACGCTGATCGGGAGTGCCGCGCCTGACAGTCCGGCTCGTACCGGATGGTTCCGTCATTTGGCATCTCCCCGTTAGACCGAGAGTTTGACGCGGCCTTTCTGACGCCTTCGCGCCAGAATTTTACGGCCGTTGGCAGTGGACATCCTCTGACGAAAGCCGTGCTTTCGCTGCCTTTTCTTTCTGGAAGGCTGATATGTACGTTTTGGCATAAGTATTTATCCCCGAAAAGAGCGACACGCTAACAGCTTTTGACCTGATGTCAAACTTTATCCCCATCTCAGGGTTTGTCCAGCCGTGCTGCCGACCCCACTTTCTTGACCATGATAGCGTCCACCAGACTGCGCCTATCCCGAAATACCGGGGTACGCCGCGGTTTCCACATCTTACGGCGGGCCAGCGCTGTAAGACGGTATCCATTGGTGAAAAACAAAAGCATATCCAGCATGGACGCAACTACAGATACAGGATAGATGATTGATCTCAACCGGTAAAGCTTTTCAAGACGCTCAATTTCCTTAACGGGGTCTTCCGGCCCATCCGGCTTTCTCGCCATCCCCAATATCCCGGCTGTAATGCGGGCTAAAGTCTCAACACCCTCCGCAAGAAACCGCGAATACGTCCTGGCCTCCTGTACATCGAATCCATCCTTGATGAGGTCAAACAGCCCCGTTTCAGTATATCCAGGCCTTACCATGCCGGGCTCTTCCACATCCACACCCAACATACGGCGAATAGGCCTCCATATGGAAAATCGCTTTATTCGATCCACATCGACCAACAGCAGTCCGCCCGGCTTCAAAACCCGGTGACATTC
>SLRP01000095.1 GCA_007130845.1 Kiritimatiellia bacterium
AAAAGGGCGGTCCTACAAAATACTTATCCGCGCGCTGGACCCTCCACCCGGAGTAACCGACGCAAAGATCACGCTTAACACCGACAGCCGTACCGGTTACGAAATCCAAATTCCCGTGACGGCCCAGGGCGCCGGACTTATTTACGCGGCCCCAGACAAGATTACTCTGCGTGAGCTGCCTTCAGGACAGACAGTAACACGCTACATTGTTCTGCGGCCGGGTCGCGCAGGACCGTTTGAATTAACGAATGTAGAACTACCTGATAACGCCATGCAGGCGGATATTACGCCCGCGAAACCCGATGGATACCGTATTCGGTTAAGCGAAATAGAGCCTCACGCCGGCCTGCATGGAAAGAACGTGCGCATATCCACCAATATCGACGGCATGAGTGAAATAGAAATTCCCATTGATATTGTCAGGTAAGGCGGGCTTGGTACGACAAGGGCAATATGTTAGATTATTATCAGACATAGGGAAATTAAATAGCGATTAATCCGGAACGAAAGCAGAACAGGCACATGAAATATTTCCATAACATCCTTGTCAAGGGATTGATCATTTCGATTCTTGCGGCTGGAATATCGCCTAGCCGCGCGGACACCGAACCTCATTCCGATGAATCGGAAAGATTGCCTGCAGACGTATTGCTCGATTCCGTCGTAGAATTGATTGAAATCCTGGACAAGCACGGCCTGCATTTCGACCCGGAGGCAATCCGCAGGCAAACCATGGAAACTTTGATCCAAGCCGCCGACCCGCTCGGCCGCTTCATTACAGAACCCGACAAGGAAAGTATACATGATTTGCAGCGAGGGATTTCCCCCGATATAGGAATACAACTGAAGCCTGTTAATGATGGTTTCGAGGTGATGCAAGTTCGCGAAGGCGGACCGTCCTACGAGGCTGAAATCAGCGTTGGCGACCGTATCATCGGTATACAGCAATCTGAAGCCGATCTATTAAGCCTTAACAGCGCTCTACGTCTTATACGCCAGGACTCGAATGACCCGGCACACCTGAAAGTACGGTACTCCGACGGCTCCACCGATGAGCTTTCCATAAAAAGGAAAACGCTGGAACTGCCTGCGATAGAAATAGCCGAGACGCTCCCGAACAATATCGGTTATATCAGGATAAACGCCCTGTTAGAGAACTCAGGCGCCGAGCTGGCTGACCGGCTGAAACAATGGAAGAGTGATGAATTGTACGGGCTGGTCATGGATCTGCGCGGGGCAGGAGGAGATAATCTGGACTCCGTATCCGCAACAGCCTCTCTATTCGCGGAATCAGGCACTAAACTCTTCACATTGAGCGGTAATGACGATCAGGATATAACCCGTATGTCGGACAATTCCGAACCGCTTGATATGCCGACAATGGTTCTCGTTGACGGGGGAACCTCCGGTGCTTCGGAAATCCTTGCCGCCACCCTTAAAGGCAGCGGGCATGGGGTCATGCTATTCGGTCAGACCTCAAAGGGAGACTTCATGACTCGAGACATTCTGACAATGTCAACGGGTGAACAAATTTATATTGCCACACGCAGACTCAAGGTGGCTGACGGGACCAGGTATGACGGCCAGCACGGCATCCGGCCGCATGTGCAGATTACTCGAGAACACAGGGAACACGACATGTCGGGACATGACCTGGAACAAAGCCTGATGGAAACCCGGGAAGAAGATGAACACCGCCTGTCGAACTGGACGCGCGATGATGCAGCTCTTCGCCGGTCGGTGGATGTTCTTCTGGGATTGAAAGCACTTAATATAGAAACTTTTGGACGCTCCACTCATAACGTCGATTGATCCCGGACATCCGTCCCCTTCGATAATCCAGCATGCGGCAAGCCTGCTGGCAGAGGGGGAGCTTGTCGTTATTCCTACTGAAACGGTGTACGGCCTTGCGTCTCATCCTGATGTTCCGGGCGCGATAAACAGAATCTACGCCCTTAAGGGCCGTCCGGACAGTAAACCAATACCGCTTATGATTTCGCACATGAACCAGGTGGAAAGCAGGATGGCGGAGTGGAGCGAAGCCGGCAGGGCCATGGCAGAATACTTCTGGCCCGGCCCCTTGACTCTCGTTCTTGAAATACCGGGTGGTTCCATAGGTTTCAGGATGCCTGACCATCCCGTCACCATGGCACTGCTTCAGGCATGTGGAGGCGCGCTGTCCGTCACCAGTGCGAATTTAAGCGGCCTTCCCGAAGCCCGGAGCGCAGAAGAGGCGGTTAAAAATATAGGTCATGGAATCGCATTGGCTCTTGACGCCGGGCCGTCCCGGGGTGGTATTCCAAGCACCGTCGTTCGAATACAAGGCGATGAGTGGAAAATTCTCAGGGAGGGCGCGATTTCAGCATCTCAACTTGCCAGAATATCTGAACTTGCGTAAATATGACCGAAAAAATGATAAAGAATATTCTTCTGGTTTGCACCGGCAACATTTGCCGGAGCCCAATGGCCGAATGCATCCTTCGTCACAGGCTGGGCGGGAAGAAAGACATATCCATTCAATCGGCGGGGGTGCATGCCGTTGACGGGACGGCTGCCAGCGAAAACGCCGTCAAAGTACTGCGTGAATGGGATATGGATTTATCTCCGCATAGAAGCCGAAGGCTGACCGACGGACTGGTCATGGAGGCTGATCTGATCCTGGTCATGACGGAAGCGCATAAATCGGAGGTACTGCGTCAATGGCCGGAAGCCGGTGAAAAGGTCAGATTGCTGTGCTCCTTTGGAACGCAGGGGGAATCCCGCGATATTCCCGACCCTATAGGTTTGTCTCTGGATGCGTACCGCCGAATACGCGATGAGATCGACAGCGCGATTTCAGATCTTATTTTGTACTTGATGTAATACAATGGAGTAGCGAGCCTCGTATTAGAAAGGACCGACAAATATGAAAATCGTACTTGGGGCCGATCACGGCGGTTTTGAAGTAAAAGAAGCGATAAAGAAAGCGTTGATTGAAAAAGAGGTCGAAGTTGAAGACCTGGGATGCCATGGATCGGAGCCTGTGGACTATCCGGATTACGCCAATGAGGTTGCCCGCAGGATTGCGGACGGTGAAGTAGACCGCGGTATTCTCGTGTGCACTTCAGGAATAGGCATGTCGATAATGGCCAATAGATTTCCGCGCGTCCGGGCCGCGGTATGCACCACTCAGCGCATGGCTAAAATGGCTCGCACGCACAATAATGCCAATGTCCTGACTCTGGGAGGCTCCGTTGTATCCACAGAAGATGCAATTGCCATAGTTGAAGAATGGCTGAAAAGCGAGTTCGAAACCGGCGGACGCCATGACCGGAGACTGGGGAAACTCAAGCAATTTACAGCAGGAATAAACGATCCCATATCCATATATGACACGGATCCGGAGATATACGCCGCATTGCGATCCGAAGCGCGCAGGCTAAGGGAAAATCTGGAGCTGATCGCGTCGGAAAATTACACCAGCAGGGCCGTGCGAGAGGCGCAGGGGTCGCTAATGACCAACAAATACGCCGAAGGTTATCCCGGTAAAAGATGGTACCACGGGTGTGAGCACGTGGACGAGGCTGAACGGCTTGCCATAGAACGGGTTCAGAAGTTATTCGGCGCCGAACATGCAAATGTTCAGCCGCACAGCGGAAGCTCCGCCAACATGGCGGTGCTTTTCAGCGCCCTCGAACCCGGAGATACCATCCTGGCAATGAGCCTGGCGCATGGGGGTCATCTGACACATGGTCATAAGATGAATTTTTCGGGGCGTTTCTTCAATATTATCAACTACGGGGTGGACAAGGATACGGAACTCATAGATTACGATGAAATAGAACGCCTGGCCGATGAAAACAAGCCAAAGCTTATCTTGGCCGGGGCAAGCGCCTATTCCCGCATACTAGACTTCAAGCGCCTGAGAACGATCGCCG
>SLRP01000208.1 GCA_007130845.1 Kiritimatiellia bacterium
GCTGCGAACTGCAAACGGGCTCTGTTGAAGGAACAACCCGTTTGTAGGGTCGTCGTAAGACGATGGGCTTTTAACACAGAAGCCTGAAGAACCGCCTCACGGCGGCCCTACAAACGCGGGGTTGGTGTGTTTGCAGGGTTGTCGCGAGAGGACGGGCTTATTGATGAGGACGGGAATCACCGTCTGACGGCTGCATTCAAAAGCAGGCTCAGTTGAAGGAACAGCGCGTTTGTAGGGTCGTCGTAAGACGATGACTTAAAACCACAGGAGAAGATGGGAGACTGAAGAACCGCCTCACGGCGGCCCTACAAACGCGGGCATTGTGCATTTGTAGAGTTGTCGTGAGGGAATGGGTTTATTGCAAGGGCGAGGAAGAACCGCCTCACGGCGGCATGCAGGCGGGTTAAGCTGGTACCCCGGGCGCGGCTCGAACGCGCGACCTGCGGATTAGGAATCCGCCGCTCTGTCCAACTGAGCTACCGGGGTGTATGCGACCGTGTATCTACATATAATCTTATCGTATCGGATACAATCAGTAATCATGCACATGACCTCGAAATATCAGCACCACCCCTGCTGCGTTCACTTCCGCCCCGCATCCGGGTCGAGTTGGATGCGAAGCGCCTGAATCCTGTTTCCAAATCTGGCCTGAATATTCTTCAGGATCTGTTTTTCGCTGTAACGCCTAAGTTCATTCAGCCACACTGAATTTGAAACATAAACGTAGAGCACACGGCGGTCCACCCTGCCCGGCCTGGCATTCCGTGCTACGGTATCTCCAACCATTTCATTCCAGTGTTCAATCAAATCCCGCTCCCACATGCGGTCGGCGAGCCCCATGCCCTTCAATACACCGGGCATTATATCCTTGATAGGATCACCGTTATAATCGGCCGGAGGCCTGCGATCCGGGACCTGCCCCCTCTCACGCAATACTTCCCATCGACCTCGATTATATTTCTGTCTGCGGCGTCCCTTCATAATACTGTCCATCCATTCTCTGAAGAAATATCGTAACGAATGAACACGAGCAATGAAAGGAAAGAAAGCCCGGACACAATCACCGAAAACCAAGTGACAAGCAGTGTACCGTGCAAGATCTCACAAGGGAGTCAAAAAACGAGAGGACACCTGTTTCAAAGGTATTGCATGAGGTGCTGAACGCAGGGACTATGGATAACATTATCAGCTCTGCCGCTTCTTGCCATGACGCACCATCCAATTAACCATGGCGCGATCCCAACCGATGTCGCGGCCGGCTTTTTCACTTTCGTACCACTTGTGCTTCATGATCTCGCGCTTGATCTCTTCCCATTCCCGAAAGAGATTGGAATCCCTCATCCACGTGTCGGACGGATTGTCGCGAGATATTCTGTAGCGATTCTTTTCCATGGTCTCCGCTTCCCAATAGCGACATTGACTATAATTTAAGGACTTTATTAGCTGAGAAATAATTGTCAATACTTTTCATGACTTATTAACAGGCGGTGGTTTTCCACTTTATTTTTCCCATCTCCCCTGTTTATAACATACTTATGGATTGCCCTATATCCATGAGGATGAACCGGATTCTTACCGTTTTCCGTTCGAACAATAACCTTGCTTATAAGGACTCAGTGTAAAAGGATCAGTCGTAATGCTGGCAAAACGTATCATACCCTGTCTCGACATTGCAGATGGTCGGGTTGTAAAAGGCGTCCGCTTCGTGGAACTCCGTGATGCGGGCGATCCGGTGGATCAGGCGCGCGCATACGAGGAACAGGGGGCGGACGAGCTCACTTTTCTTGACATTACGGCTTCACACGAGGATCGAGACACGATTGTAGACGTGGTGCGCGCCGTTGCCCGCGAGGTTTTCATGCCTCTAACGGTAGGCGGAGGGGTGCGCGAGGCCGCGGATATTAGAACATTACTGCAGGCCGGCGCGGACAAGGTATCAATCAACACGGCCGCCCTGGACAACCCGGAAATAATTAATGAAACATCCGCCCAGTTCGGCAGTCAGTGCGTGGTCCTTGCCATAGATGCGCGGCGCAACAATGACGGCCCGGGATGGACAGTGTATACACACGGAGGCCGCAGACCCACGGAAAAGGATGCTGTGGAATGGGCGCGCGAAGGTGTTCAGCGCGGGGCCGGAGAGATCCTGCTTACCAGCATGGACCGTGACGGCACAAAGGACGGATACGACCTGGAGCTGACAAGGGCCGTCTCCGAGGCAGTATCGGCCCCTGTGATAGCTTCCGGGGGCGCGGGCGAACTGCGTCACCTGTATGAAGCCGTAACGGAAGGCAAAGCCGATGCAGTACTTGCAGCTTCCATATTTCATTTCGGCGAATTCACCATAAACGAGGCAAAGCTGTACCTTAAAGACAGAGGAGTGGAGGTAAGATGTTGAAATCCATTGAGGAGGAACAGGAATTAAGGCTTGATTTCAGCAAGCTGCGGAAGGCTGTTGAACATAGTCCCGACATTATTCCGGTCGTTGCCCAGAACATCGACAGCAGGGAGGTTCTGGTGGTCGCGTATGTCAATGAAGAGGCCCTTAACGAGGCGATGCGAAGGCGTACCGCGGTGTTCTGGAGCACTTCCCGGAATGAGTTATGGATAAAGGGGGAAACATCGGGGAACACGTTTGACCTGGAGGAGGTCCGGGTGAATTGCGAACAGAATTCGCTGCTCTATCTGGTCCGGCCGCGTGGAAGCGGGATGTGCCACACCAGGAACAGCGGGGGAGAAAGCCGCAGTGGATGTTATTACCGCAGGCTCGATTTTGAATCAGGCAAACTTGAAAACCTGGATCCCTGAAGGACAAGACGGACCGGGTGTCCGGCAGCAGACGCCCCCCCTTTGCGAGCACGGAGTGCAATGGTAAAGATTGCGAATTAATTTAAATGCTACACTGGCCATTGAAATGTATTTCCCCGATAAAACAACGTTTCTCAGGAAAGCCGAACAGGGCAACCTGATACCGGTCTGGCGGGAATTCCTGGCCGATCAGGAAACGCCTTTGACCGCCTATGAGCGGTTGCGAACGGCCTTGAGGGATGAAAAGGGGCCTACAAACAGCTTTCTCCTTGAAAGCGTTGAAGGCGGAGAACATATCGCCCGCTATTCCTTTCTCGGTTTCCATCCACGTGCGATATTCCGGAGTTTCGGCAGGCGGGTTGAAATCGAGGACTCAGAAGGCGAAGTGGACATAATGGAAGACATGGAGCCGCTCGCGGCGCTCAAGGAATATATGTCCCGGTTCAATCCGGTCGACGACGAGGAGCTTCCCCGTTTTTACGGCGGCGCGGTGGGTTATTTGGGTTATGACGCCGTGGCTCAGTTTGAAAAGGCGCCGTTGAGCGGGCGTGAGGGCGTGGACTGGCCGGATATCATGATGGCCATAACCGATTCGATAATCATCTTCGACAGGGTACGCCACACAATGAAACTGGTTGTAAACGCGTTTATCGAGGATGACGCGGAATCAGCATACAGAAATGCCGTCGAACAGATTGAACGAATGGGCGCCTATCTTGCGACACCTGTGCCGCACTACATACTGGATGCCCGCGAAGAGGCGGGTGAACCGTCCTTTACATCAAATACGCGTCCGGATGCGTACAAGCAAGCCGTTGACAAGGCCAAAGAATACATCAGGGCAGGCGACATTATTCAGGTGGTGCTGTCGCAGCGTTTCGAGACGGAATCGACAGGCGACCCTCTCGATGTCTACAGGTCACTGCGCGCGATCAATCCTTCTCCATACATGTTCTGTCTGGAGTTCGGTGACCGGGCGCTGGCGGGATCATCTCCCGAAATTCATGTGCGGTGTGAGGACGGCCGGGTCGAGGTTCGCCCCATAGCCGGTACCCGCCCGAGATCGAACGACGCGGAAA